>CAYRBQ010000574.1:0-3104 GCA_964422305.1 uncultured Reyranella sp.
AACGGGCCCGCGCGGAGCTCGGGATGATCCGCCGCGATGAAGTCTTCTTCCAGGAGCCGCTCTATCCGTACGCGTTCGGCGCGGTGCTCGTCGACACGTCCGCCATCGACGAGGTGGCCACGATCATCACGCCGGACGAGCATCTCGGCTCGGTGCTGACGCTCTGCCAGGAGCGCCGCGGCCAGCAGGTCGAGCTCACCTATGCCGGCACGCGCGCCATGGCGATCTACCGCCTGCCGCTGAACGAGGTCGTGTTCGACTTCTACGACCGGCTGAAGTCGATGACGCGCGGCTATGCCAGCTTCGACTACGAGATGGACGGCTACGAGGAGAGCGAGCTGGTGAAGCTCGCCATCCTGGTGAACTCCGAGCCGGTCGATGCGCTCAGCATGATCGTGCACAAGAACGCGGCCGAGAGCCGCGGCCGCCAGCTCTGCGAGCGGCTGAAGGACCTGATCCCGCGCCAGCTCTTCAAGATCGCCATCCAGGCCGCGATCGGCGGCCGCGTGATCGCGCGCGAGACCATCAGCCCGATGCGCAAGGACGTGCTGGCCAAGTGCTACGGCGGCGACATCAGCCGCAAGAAGAAGCTTCTCGAGAAGCAGAAGAAGGGCAAGAAGCGCATGCGGCAGATCGGCGAGGTCGAGATCCCGCAATCGGCCTTCATCGCCGCCCTCAAGATGGACAGCCGGTAAAGGCTCTCGCTCAGGAAAGCCCGCGGCGGCGCTTGCGCGGCGGACGCGAGCCCACCAGGAAGCCGGGCTCCGGCCGGCCGTTGTCGCGGCGGCCGATCCACAGCAGCAGCAGGCCCAGGATCAGGAAGGCCGGGACCGCCGGGATCGCGAGCACGGGCCGCAGGATCCACGTCCACAGGCCGCCGCCCAGGTAGCGGCGCATCGAGGTCTGGGTGTTGCCGAGCGACGTGGGGTCGACGTGGCCCCACAGGCTGCCGAGGGTCGAGAAGGGATAGCTGCCCTCCGACCACCAGGTGAGCAGGTCGTGCACGACCACTGCTACTGCCACGGCCAGCAGCAGCCACCCCAAGGCACGGAACGCGACCATTACTCCCCCAAATATCGGGCCGCACCCTAGCCAAGGAGACCCCCCGGGGGAAGGCCGTTGCCCGGCCCGTCCGCCGCGCTATAAGAGCGGCCGACCGCGCTTCCCGGACAGGTGGCCGAGCGGTTTAAGGCACACGCTTGGAAAGCGTGCGTGGTGTAACAGCCACCGCGGGTTCGAATCCCGCCCTGTCCGCCAGCGAGGCCGCGCTAGCCCCGCTCCGTCCGTTGCCAGTCGATCTCGACCTGGAGGACATCATAGTCCTGCAGCGCCTGCCAGTGCCGCTGCAGGTCGCCCGCGAACAGGCCGCGCGTGACGCCCGCCACGAGCTTCGGCACCGCGGTCGTCATGGCGTTGATGCTGCTGCCCGAGGGGCCGAAGCTCATCGTGGCGCCAATGCCGAACAGGTGGATGTCGGCCAGGAAGGGCGCGGTGCCGGGCACGCGCTCCTGGAAGGCATAGTCCACGCCGAGATAGGGATAGGCGCCGAGCAGCGCATCCTCCTCGCCCGCCGGCGGCGTGTAGCGGTCACGCCATAGCGCGATGCTCTCCGCGAAGCCTGCAAGCTCGGGGCGCAGCGCGACGTCCTGCCGGATGCCGGTGCCGCAGATCGCATGGTCGGCGTGGAACGGCCCGCGCGTGGTCTCGATCCGGATGCGGTCGCCTTCCATGCGCGCGTCGGTCCAGGCGCGGCCGAGATGCATGGTGAAGTTGGGATGGGCGTTGGCGCGCTTGTAGGTGTCGGCCGGGAAGCCCTCGCGGGCCCGCAGGATGGTGCCCATGATCCGCCAGCGCCACTCGTCAGGCATCTCGCCGATATGCTTCATGAAACCGGCGAAGGTGAGCCAGCGGTAGCGCTGGTGCAGCGTCGGCTCGGGCTTGCGCACGAACAGGTCGACATCGGCGCCGTGCTCCAGCGCCACCGAAGCATTGTCCATCGCCGAGGCACCGGCGCCCAGCACCGCGACCCGCTTGCCGCTGAGCCGCTCGAAGTCGATCTCCTCGCAGGTATGGGCGCGCCGGTCGGCCGGCAACGCGCGCACGAAGTCGGGCATCCACCATTCGCCGGTGCCGTCCTGCCCCGTCGCCAGCACGAGCTTGCGGGCCGCCAGCACCTCGCCGGTCGAGAGCGTCACCAGCAGGCACGGGCCGCCATCGTCGAGCTTGCCCGGTGCGATCGCCGTGGCGGCGACGCCGTTGCTGACCGGCAGGCCGACGACGCGGCGGAACCAGCGGAGGTAGTCGTGCCAGTCGCCGCTCGGGATCATGTAGAGCCGCTCGAAGCTGCCTTGGCCGCGGGTGGCATCGTACCAGGCCTCGAAAGTCAGGCTCGGCAGGCCGAGGTCGGGCCCGGTCTGGTTCTTGGGGCTGCGCAGGGTCGGCATGCGCGCGTAGGTGATCCATGGCCCCTCGCGGCCCTCGGGGGCGCGGTCGATCAGCAGGATGTTGCGCACGCGGTCGCGCATCAGCGCGAAGCCCGCGGCGAGGCCGGACTGGCCGGCGCCCACGATCAGCACGTCGAGCGCGGGCTTGCCGCCGTAGAGGCGCGGCACCATCCACTCGGTGCGCGGATGGGCGGTCATCTCGATCTCGCGCGCGACCCGCGCCTCGAGCGCTTCCAGTGCGTCCATGTCGCTAGCGGTTGGCGCGCGCGACGGCGGCGTTCAGCAGCAGATTGGCGCCTGGCACCGAGCGCACCAGCTCGATGTTCTCGTTCACATTGTGGCTGATGCCCTCGAAGCAGGGCGTGAAGATCATCGCCGTCGGCGCCACGGTCGCCACCGCATAGGCGTCGTGGCCGGCCTGGCTCCGCATCTCGCGGTAGGGCAGGCCGAGCTCCTTCGCCGTATTTCGCAGGAGCTCGATGCATTCGGGCGCGAACAGCTCGGTGCCCCAGCTCCAGCCCTCGGCCACCTCGATCTCGACATTGGCCTTCTTCGCTGACGCCGCGATCGCGGCATCGACGTCGCGGCGCATCGCCTGGAAGCGACCGGCATCGATGTGGCGGAAATCGATGGTGAGCTTCACCTGCTCGGCATAGGTGC
>CAYRBQ010000575.1:0-3101 GCA_964422305.1 uncultured Reyranella sp.
AGCTGGTCGCGATCGCCGTGCACATCCGGAAGCGACGGGTCGTAGGTCTCGACGAAGCGCACGCCCTTGCCGAAGCCGTTCTGCGAGAGCCGACGGACATGGTTCAGCACCTGGTGGATGTTGATCGGCCCGCGCTCGATCGGACGACCATCGGCGAACGCCTCCATGCGATCGACGAGGGCGACGATCCGGTCGGTTTCCTCGCAGATCAGGCCGGTGAGCTCGCGCTCCGAGTCGGGGACCGACTGCTCGAGAAGCTGGGCCGCCCCCCGGATGCCGGAAAGGGGGTTCTTGACCTCGTGCGCCAGCATGGCGGCCAGCGCGCTCACCGAACGGGCGGCGCTGCGATGCGACATCTGCCGATCGATATTGCGGGCGATGCTCTGCTCGACCAGCGACACGGCGACCAGGCCGTCACCCTCCACGATCGGCGAAAGCCTGAGTGCACAGAAGCGGTTGCCGATGCGCGGCGAGGCGAGCGTGACGCCATTCTCCGCGACGGCGCCGCCGGTCGCCATGACCTGCTCGAGCAGCGAGAACAGTGGCGTGTCGTCGGGCACGAACTCCGTCAGGGGATGGCCGACCAGCCTGGCGCGGCCGACGCCGAAGAACTGCTCCGCCGCGAGGTTGGCGTAGTGGACCATGCCCGTGGCATCGACGACGACGACGGCTTCCGACAGCGAGTCGAGAATCGCTGCGGGGAACTGGTCGACCATGCCATTCGATCGCTTGAGGGGGCGAAGCGCCATCTAGGCGGCCTGCAGCTCGACGGCGGGCAAGAAGAACGACACCAGCATCGTCCGCACCTTCATGGGATCCGGTTCGCGGTTCACGGCGGCGCGGAAATCGGCGGAAGCCGGCAGCCCCTTCGAGTACCAGCCGAGATGCTTGCGGGCCATACGGACGCCGGTCTCGGCGCCGTAGTGCTCGAGCATCGATTCGAAGTGTGCCCGCACCGTCGAGTATTGCTCGGCAAGCGACGGCGCCGGCAGACGCTCGCCGGTGCGCAGGTAGTGGATCGCCTGATTGAGGAACCAGGGACGGCCATAGGCACCGCGGCCGATCATGATGCCGTCGGCGCCCGACTGCTCCAGCGCCTGGTCGACATCGTCGAGCGTGTTGATGTCGCCGTTGGCGATCACCGGCAGCTTCGTTGCAGCCTTCACCTCGCGGATGAACCCCCAGTCGGCATGGCCATCATAGAACTGGCAGCGCGTGCGGCCGTGCACAGTCAGCATCCGGATGCCGCACTCCTCGGCGATCCGCGCCAGGTTCGGCGCGTTGCGGTTGGTCGAGTCCCAGCCGGTGCGCATCTTGAGCGTCACCGGCAGCTTCACGGCCTTCACGGTCGCCTCGAGGATCTTCGCGGCGTGCACCTCGTCGCGCATCAGCGAGGAACCGGCATGGCCGTTCACGACCTTCTTCACCGGACAGCCGAAATTGATGTCGATGATGGCGGCGCCGCGATCCTCGTTGAGCTTGGCGGCTTCCGCCATCACCTCGGGCTCGCAGCCGGCGAGCTGGACCGACATCGGGAACTCCTCGGGGGAGTTCTTCGCCATCAGCAGCGTCTTGCGGTTCTCCCGGACCATCGCGGCCGACGCGATCATCTCGGACACGACGAGGCCCGCCCCACCCTGCTTCACCATCCGGCGAAACGGCATGTCGGTGACTCCCGACATGGGGGCCAGGATCACCGGGTCGTCGATGCGGACCGGGCCGATGTCGACGGGCTGAAGACGAGGTACGCTATTCATTTCCTGATCAGTTTATAGGCATCTTGTGCAGTGCACAATAATTGGGCGAGCAATAGCGGGTCCTGCCGGAGCGCGCAAGCGTCGGAAGTGCGCACCCTGTAAATCCGGTGTTATCTATCCCTGTGCCCACCTGTACCGCCCTGATCGTCGCGGCCGGCCGCGGCAGCCGCTTCGGCGGCCCGCTGCCCAAGCAATATGCCCTTCTGGCCGGCCAGCCGGTCCTGCGCCGGACCGTGGGGGCCTTCCGGGCCTCCAGCTCGATCCAGGAGATCGTGGTCGTGATCGCCCCTGGCGACGACAGCCACTATGAGGCGGCCACGGCGGGCCTGGGTCTGCCCCGGCCCGTCCCGGGCGGGAACAGCCGGCAGCAGTCCGTCCTGAACGGGCTCGAGGCGATGGCCTCCTCGCCACCGGACTTCGTCGCCATCCACGACGCCGCCCGCCCCTTCGTCCGTTCGGCCGAGATCGCGGCCTGCCTGGCAGCCGCGTCGACGCCGGGGACCGACGGCGCGGTGCTGGGCATCCCGCTGGCCGACACGCTGAAGCGGGTCGGGAGCGCCCGCGACGTCACGGAGACGGTGCCGCGCCACGACCTCTGGCGGGCGCAGACGCCGCAGATCTTCCGCTTCGCTCGCCTGCTCGCGGCACATCGGGCCGCGGCATCGCTGGGCGCCGCCGAAGCGACGGCGCTGACCGACGATGCCGCCGTCGCCGAGCGGGCGGGTCTCAAGGTAGTCATGGTCGAGGGCAGCGAGGACAACCGCAAGATCACCACGGCCGACGATCTCCGCTTCGACTTCATGGAAACGCGCACAGCCTTCGGCTTCGATGTCCACGGCTTCGCTCCGGGCGACAAGGTCATGCTGGGCGGCGTCGCGGTTCCGCACACGCATGCGCTGGCCGGTCATTCAGATGCCGATGTGGCCCTGCATGCCTTGACCGACGCGGTGCTCGGCACGATCGGCGCCGGCGACATCGGCAAGCACTTTCCGCCGTCCGATCCGCAGTGGCGCGGCGCATCGTCGGACCGCTTCCTGCGCCATGCCGCCGACCTGGTCGCACGGCGCGGCGGGCGCATCGTTCTTCTCGACGTCACTATCGTCTGCGAAGCCCCGAAGGTCGGGCCGCATCGCGAGGCCATGGCCGCGAGCATCGCCCGGGTCGTCGGCATCGCACCCGATCGCGTGAGCGTGAAGGCCACGACGACCGAAGGGCTGGGCTTCACCGGCCGTCGCGAGGGCATCGCGGCGCAGGCGGTCGCCACCGTCGAGCTACCTGGGAGCTGAGGCGTACCGATGTTCGATCACGAAATGAGGGATGCCGCCGAGCGAGTGCTGTTCGCCT
>CAYRBQ010000576.1:0-3099 GCA_964422305.1 uncultured Reyranella sp.
CACAATCAGGTGTGACAAACGGACGGGTGAAAAGCCCGTATTTGTTGGCCTCTAGTGGTGTCGTTTTCGTCGGAAGCACCGGTGATGCGACACGCATGGGCACAGGCGAGGGCACAACACGCGCTACGTCATGGTGTGCCCAAGCAAGCGTTCAAAGCCCCGAGATGATTGGCTCTCCGGCGTGCGGGGAGCCGAAAACGACCCAAGCAACGTGTACCGCAACTTATCGACCATTCCAGGCCGCCCCATCGGGCGGCCTTTTCTTTCGATGGAGAGAGCGATGACCGACCGAAACCAGGCCGAGACCATGTATCCCAACCAGCAGGGCCGCTGGCGGATCGAGCTGAGGTACCTGCCGATCGCCCATCGGGGACACGCCTTCCTGGCGCTCGTCGATCCCGATGGCAGGCCGGTGAGGGAACTGCACGGCCTCGCACATTCCCAGCACAGCGGCGAGAGAATGGTGATGGGCATGGATGGAGCGCATCTCCGGGCGGGCGACTACAGCGGGTCGCCCATCGGAGGACACAAGGTCACGCTCGCAACCGTCGGATCGGGCTCGAAGGAGGAGATCGACAAGATCTGGGAGAAGGGTAGCGCTGCCGCCCGGACGATCACGGCGGGAAAGTTCGACTACAAGGCGCACGATCCTTCCTACGAGGTCGGCACCGATGGCGGGCAGATCCAGAACAGCAACTCCGTGGCGTTCACTTTGGGCAAGGCGATGGGTCTCGATCTCGACCGCGCCATCCGGGACGCGGGGATGAGCCGCCGATTCTCCGGTTGGGGCCGCGATCTGCTCGACCCGAAGTACGAGCGCTACGTGACGCCGCCGACCTTTCCGGTGAAGGATGCACCGTAGCATCATGGTCGGCATGCAACCATGGATTGGTGGCTTGTATTCCCAACGCCCGGCATGTTTGCATCGCCAACTGGATGCGGATATGTGGAAGTTCCTTCAACACTGTGCGTCGACCTTGGTGCTTCTGGCGATTTCAGCCGGCACTTCGGCGTGCATGATCATTCCGATCTGCCACCCGACCGACGAGATCACGGCGGACCACGCCTATCGCTTCAGCCTCAACATCGGCCACCCTTACGGCGACTATGTCGAACCTGCCAACACCTGGATCGACAGCGCGACCATGGCGGACTTTCTTCGCGATCTCATCGAGAAGAAGGGACGGCAGGCGCTCGTCGCGGAGCGAGGCTTTCAGTGCTCGCCGCAGCCTGCCGCGGAGTGTTCCGACTGCCTCGTCTGCAGCCGGACGGTCCGCAACGTTCGCAATCACCATTGCGAGAACCAGGGCGACATGTTCATAGAGGCCTATGTGGGGCCCGGCGCGAACGTGCGCGCGATGACGTATTGGAGGCGGTAGGCGACGCCTAGCGCGTCACCGAGGTCACCACCGCGCGGTTGGCCTTGCCGGCGCCGTCGCTGAAATCGTAGCGGATGGCGAACCTGTCGGCGAGCGAGATCCACCAGCGCGAGACCGAGCGGCCGCCTTTGTCGCCGTGCTCGTTCATCTCGACCAGGAACGTGTCGATCAGCCTGTCGCCGGGGCCGGTGCGCTTCTCGGTGCGCACGACGGCGAGCGTGTAGGTCCAGGTGCCGCCGCCGGAGCTGTACCTGGCCTCGATCTTCCTGCCGACCTCGAGCGGCCACAGCCGCTCGGGCCTGAGCGCATTGATGTAGGCCGACATGTCGGCGCCATCGGGCGAGGGATTGTCGAACAGAAGGGCGCGCAGCTTGAACGGCTTGCCGCCGACGCGATCCATGTTGCAGTCCATCCCGTCGCGCCCGCGGGCGATCACCTTGACGCCGCTGTCGTAGGTGAAGGTCGTGCCCGGCTCCGGGCAGGCGAAGTCCATGGTCTGGGCGGGGGCCGCGTTGGCGGTGAGGCAGACGGCGACGAGCAGGGCTGAAGCGGCAGGCAGTCTCATGCCGCGATCATAGCGCGGTCAGACGAAATGGCACGCCGCCTCGGCGCCGCTCGCCACGGGACGCAGCGCCGGGCGCTCTTCCTTGCAGCGCTCCTGCGCGATCGGGCAGCGCGAATGGAAGGGGCAGCCGGCCGGCGGGTTGAGCGGGCTCGGCAGCTCGCCCTGCAGGACGGTGCGCTGGCGGGCGCGGGCCAACTTGGGGTTGGCGATCGGGGCCGCCGCCAGCAGCGCCTTGGTGTAGGGGTGCTGCGGGTTGCGCCAGATCTGGTCGCGGGCGCCGACCTCGACCAGCGTGCCGAGATACATGACGGCGACCCGGTCGGCGATGTGCTCGACGACGCTGAGATCGTGGCTGATGAAGAGGTAGGAGACGCCGAACCGGCTCTTCAGGTCCTCGAGCAGGTTGATCACCTGCGCGCGCACCGAGACGTCGAGCGCTGAGACCGGCTCGTCGCAGATGATCAGCTTGGGGCTGAGCGCCAGCGCACGCGCGATGCCGATCCGCTGCCGCTGGCCGCCGGAGAATTCGTGCGGGTAGCGCTGCTTGGCGTCGCCCGGCAGGCCGACCCAGCCGAGCAGGGTCTCCAGCCGCTCGGCGATGGCGTCCGGCTTCCAGCCGGCCAGCACCATCGGCTGGGCAATCGAGCGGCCGACCGTCGAGCGCGGGTTCAGCGAGCCGTACGGGTCCTGGAAAATCATCTGCACCTTGCGGCGCATCTCGGCGAGCGCGCCGCCCTGCAGCGGCGCGATGTTGGTGCCCTCGACCACGATCTCGCCGGCCGCGACGGGCACCAGCTTCATGATCGCCTTGCCGAGGGTGGACTTGCCGCAGCCCGACTCGCCCACGAGGCCGAGTGTTTCGCCGACCGCGAGGTCGAGGCTGACGCCCGACACCGCGCGCACCACGCCGTTGGCGGTGTTGAAGTGGACGCGCACGTCCTTCAGCGCCAGCAGCGACATCAGCCCGCCTCCGCCGCGAAGCAGGCGACGAGGCGGCCCGGCGCGGGCATGGTGAGCGCCGGCCGCTCGGCGCGGCAGCGTTCCATGACGCGCGGGCAGCGCGGCGCGAAGGCGCAGCCCTGCGGCAGCGCGTTGAGCGGCGGCACCATGCCGGGGATGTCGGCGAGGCGGTCGGCGCGCGCCGCGCCCGGCACC
>CAYRBQ010000577.1:0-3089 GCA_964422305.1 uncultured Reyranella sp.
CATGTGGATGGCGCGGGACTACGCGCTGCAGCGCCAGGCCTTCGGCCGCGCCATCGGCTCCTACCAGGCGATCAAGCACAAGCTTGCGGACTGCTACGTGAAGCTCGAGCTGGCGCGCTCCAACGCCTACTACGGCGCCATGATGCTGACGGAAGGCGGCGCCGACCTGCCGCTCGCCGCCGCCGCCGCACGGATCGCCGCGACCGACGCCTACGACTTCGCCGCCAAGGAGAACATCCAGACGCACGGCGGCATCGGCTTCACCTGGGAGGCCGACACGCAGTTCCACTACCGCCGTTCGCGCCTGATGGCGCTGTCGCTCGGCGGGCCGATGGCATGGAAGGACAAGCTGGTGACGCGTCTCGAACAGAAGAACGCGGCTTGAGGAGAAAACGATGGACTTCAACGACACTCCCGAAGAAGCCGCCTTCCGCAAGGAAGTGCGCGCCTGGCTCGACGCCAACGCCACGCGCAAGAGCGACGACAGCAAGGCCTTCCGCGCCCGCAACGACGATCCCGGCCTGCTCGCCAAGGCCAAGGAGTGGCAGGACAAGAAGGCCAAGGCGGGCTATGCGCGCATCACCTGGCCCAAGGAGTTCGGCGGCCGCGGCGGCTCGCCCATCCTGCAGGTGATCTACCAGCAGGAGGAATCGAACTACCTGGTGCCGCTGGGCTTCTTCGACATCGGGCTGGGCATGTGCATCCCGACCATGATGGCCTATGCGAGCCCAGAGCAGCTCAAACGCTACGTGAAGCCCGCGCTGCACGGCCAGGAAGTGTGGTGCCAGCTCTTCTCCGAGCCCGCCGCCGGCTCCGACGTCGCGGGCATCCGGACGAAAGCCGAACGTGATGGCGACGGCTGGGTGATCAACGGCCAGAAGGTCTGGACGTCGGGCGCGCATTATTGCGATTTCGGCATCATCATCACCCGCACCGACCCGAATGTGCCCAAGCACGCCGGCCTCACCATGTTCTTCCTCGACATGAAGAGCCCGGGCGTCGAGGTGCGGCCGATCAAGCAGATGTCGGGCGGCGCCAACTTCAACGAGGTGTTCTTCACCGACGTGCGCGTGCCCGACAGCCAGCGGCTGGGCAAGGTGGGCGAGGGCTGGAAGGCCGCCCTCACCACCTTGATGAACGAGCGGCTGGCCGTCGGCCTGCCCTCGGGCGGCCTCGACATCGACGAGCTGATGGAGCTGGCGCGCGACACCGAGCTCGAGGACGGGCCGGCGATCCGCAACCAGCAGGTCCGCTCCAGGATCGCCGAATGGTACGTCCAGCAGCAGGGGCTGAAGCTGACGCGCTACCGCACGCTGACCGCCCTCTCCAAGGGCCAGACACCGGGGCCGGAATCCTCGATCATCAAGATCGTGGCCGCGCCCAAGATGCAGGACATGGGCGCCTTCGCCATGGAGCTGATGGGCCATGCCGGTGTCATGAAGGAGGACGTCCCGCACGCGGCCGGCTTCCAGGCGCAGTGGATCGGCGGTGCCGGCTTCCGCATTGCCGGCGGCACCGACGAGATCCTGCGTAACATCGTGGCGGAGCGGGTGCTCGGCCTTCCGGCGGATGTCCGGGTGGACAAGGACATCCCATTCAACAAGCTGACGCGTTCGTAACGCGTCAGCTTGGGTGGGCGGCAGCGCCTGTAATCAGGCGCGGGAGCCCACACGGTTCAGAGAAGACAAGAACGGTAAGTCCAAACCCTTTCTGCACGGCGCGGGCTCTCGCGCCTGATTACAGGCGCTGCCGCCCGCCGGCGCCTTCTTCGAAAGCGCCTCAACGCATTTTCAGAGCCCACTCCGTGTACTTCTTCGCCTGGGCCTGGGTGTCGGCGTAGTACTTCGCGTACTCCGCGCCGACCATCGGCTTCAACGCGAGGCCGACGGCGTCCATCTTCTCCTTCATCTCCGCGGAGTTGATGGCCTTCAGGAAGGCCGTCTCCACGGCCTTGCAGACGTCGGCCGGCGTGCCTTTGGGCGCGCCGACGCCGCGGGTCGAGCTGGAGATCACCGTCGCAAAGCCCAGCTCCTTGGTGGTCGGGATCTGCGGCAGGAACTTCGAGCGCTCGGTATCTGTGACGGCGAGCCCGCGGATTTCGCCGGTGCCGACACGCTTGAAGACGCTCCCGACATTGTCGAACGCCACGTCGACATGGCCACCCAGCACGCCGGTGAGCTGCTGCGCGCCGCCGTCGAAATGGACGATGCGGAACTCGCACTTGGCCGCTTCCTGCACCATCAGGATGGCAAGATGGTCGTCGCTCAGGATGCCGGTGGTGCAGGCGCTGATCTTGCCCGGGTTCTTCTTCGCCGCGTCGATCAGGTCGGCCAGCGTCTTGTAGGGACTGTCGCCCTTGACCCAGATGAAGCCCGGGTCGAGCACTTGGTTCACGATCGGGATGAAGCTGTCGATGGTGAACGCCGCCTTGCGTTCTGGATCCAGCGTGATGGTGTTCATGCCGGGAAGGTTGAGGAAGCCCAGGGTATAGCCGTCGGGCCGGGCGCGCGCGATCTCGGTGAAGCCGATCTGGCCGCCCGCGCCGCCCTTGTTGACCACCGTGATCGGCTGGCCGAAGTCCTTCTCGGCGAGCCCTGCGAGGATGCGCGCGCCGACGTCGGTGCTGCCGCCCGGCGGGAAGGCGACGATGAGCTGAACGGCCCGGCGCGGATAGTTCTGTGCCAACGCGGGGCTCGCGACGGCAGCCGCCGCGGATGCGGCGAGCAGGGTACGGCGACGAATGGACATGGCTTTCCTCCCAGTTACTTCGGCTTGCTTGCTTCGACTTGGGCTCTACTCGATATCGCTCTCCCGCAACGGCGCGAGCGAACGCGGCTTGAACAACAGGAACCCGAGCACGATCACAGGGATGGCGAGCAGCGCCAGCGCGACCGGCCGGTCGAGGAAGATCGCGAAACTGCCGCCCGAAATCTCGAGCGTCGTTCGCAGCGATTTCTCCATCATCGGCCCCAGGATCAGCGCCAGGATCGCCGGCGCTATGGGGAAGTCGAGCTTGCGCAGCAGATAGCCAATGATGCCGAAGCCCAGCATTACCCAGACGTCGAACAGGCTCTGCTTCAGCCCATAGG
>CAYRBQ010000578.1:0-3081 GCA_964422305.1 uncultured Reyranella sp.
GGACGCGCTCGAGATCCTCGATCGCCGTGATGTCCTCGAGAAGCCGCGCCTGACCGCGCACGATCAGCGCACCGCCACCGCTGGGATCGCCGGCCCAGGTGGCGAGGCCCGACTCGATCACGCGCGCGGTGAGGTCGTTAAGCTCGGCGCGCTTCAACTTCAGATCCTCGAGGATCAGGCGGCGCGCCTCGTCGAAGGTGCGTCCGGTCAGCCGCGCGTTGAGATAGTTGCTCGCCTCGGTGAGCGCCGAGGGCGGCATGCCGAGCGGCGTGTCGATCACGCGGTTCTCGACATGGCCCGACTGGGTCACGGTGACGACCAGCGCGCGGCCGGGTCCGAGATTGACGAACTCGATGTGCTTCAGCGGCTGCTCGGTCTTGGGCGCCATGACGAGGCCGGCGCAGCGCGACAGGCCGGACAGCATGGTCGTGGCCTGCTCCAACGCCTCGGTGACGCTGCGGCCGACCGTGGCGCAGCGCGCCTCGATCGACTCGCGCTCTTCCTCCGAGATGTTCCCGACCTCCAGCAGGCCGTTCACGAACAGCCGCAAGCCGGCATCGGTCGGCAGGCGGCCGGCCGAGGTGTGCGGCGCGTAAAGCAGCCCGGCATCCTGCAGGTCGGCCATGATGTTGCGGATGGTGGCGGGCGACAGGGTCTCGGTGAGCTTGCGGGTGAGCGCCCGCGAGCCCACGGGCTCGCCGGTCTCGACATAGCCCTCGACCACGTGTCGCAGCACTTCGCGCGCCCGCTCGTTCAGCTCCGCGACCGAGGCGGCCTGCCGTTGCCCTGTCGGGCCCTCGGCAAGCGCGCCGCCGGGCAACCCCAGACGGTGAATCGCCATGGAAAAAATGTAGGTAGTGCCGGCATTGCGGTCAATGAAGGCGGGGGGTACACCCGCCCCGCCCCATCAGGAGACCATGAATGCGCCCGTCCGGCCGCACCCCCGACCAGCTTCGCAAGATTTCGCTGGAAACCGGCTTTTCCCGCCACGCCGAGGGGTCGTGCCTGGTGAAGTTCGGCGACACCCACGTCCTGTGCACCGCCTCGGTCGACGAGAAGGTGCCGCCCTGGATGCGCAATTCCGGGAAGGGCTGGGTCACTGCCGAGTACGGCATGCTGCCGCGATCGACCCATACGCGCACGGATCGTGAGGCGGCCCGCGGCAGGCAGTCCGGCCGCACCCAGGAGATCCAGCGCCTGATCGGCCGCTCGCTGCGTGCGGTGGTGAACCTCCAAGCCATGGGCGAGCGCCAGATCAATATCGACTGCGACGTGCTGCAGGCCGACGGCGGTACGCGCACCGCCAGCATCACCGGCTCGTGGGTGGCACTGCATCTGGCCTTCGAGCGGCTGGTCAAGGAAGGCAAGCTGGCGGGCAACCCGATCACCGGCCAGGTCGCCGCCGTCTCGTGCGGTCTCTGGGAAGGCACCGCCGTCCTCGACCTCGACTATCCCGAGGATTCCAAAGCCGAGGCCGACGCCAACTTCGTGCTGACAGGGACGGGCGGCATCGTCGAGGTCCAGGGAACGGCCGAGCAGGATCCGTTCACCGAGACCCAGTTCCTCGAGCTGCTGGCGCTCGCCAAGAAGGGCATCGGAGAGCTCACCAAGCTGCAGCGCGCGGCCGTCGGCCTTACCTGATGGCGCGTCGCTTCACCCTACCCAAGCTCGTTGTGGCCACCCACAACCGCGGCAAGGCGGGTGAAATACGCACCATGCTGGGCGCCTTCGGCGTCGAGATCGTCTCGGCGGGAGAACTCGGCCTGCCGGCGCCCGACGAGACCGGTACGACCTTCGAGGAGAACGCCTCCATCAAGGCGCTGGCCGCGACGCGCGCCAGCGGCCTGCCGGCGCTGGCCGACGATTCGGGCCTGAGCGTCCACGCCCTCGACCATCAGCCCGGCCTCTACACCGCCGATTGGGAAGGGCCGACGCGCGACGCCATGGTCGGCATGCGGCGCATCCAGGACGAGCTCGCGGCCCGCAACGTGCCGCACACGGACGCTGCCCGCGCCGCCACGTTCCACTGCGTGCTGGCGCTTGCCTGGCCCGACGAGCATCTCGAACTGTTCCACGGCACGCTCGACGGCGCGATCGTCTGGCCGCCGCGCGGCTCGGGCGGCCACGGCTACGATCCCTGCTTCCAGCCGACGGGCGACACGCGCACGACGGCCGAGATGAGCGATGCCGAGAAGAACGCGATCAGCCACCGCGGCCGCGCCTTCCGCATGCTGGTCGAGGCCTGCTTCGGATGAGGACGATGCCACTGGGCGTCTACGTCCATTGGCCCTTCTGCAAGTCGAAGTGTCCTTACTGCGACTTCAATAGTCACGTACGCGACGGCGTCGAGCAGACGCGGTGGCGCAAGGCATTGCTGACGGAACTGGAACATGCCGCGCGCGAGGCACCGGACCGACGCGTCGAGACGATGTTCTTCGGTGGCGGCACGCCGTCGCTGATGGAGCCCGAGACGACGGCGGCACTGATCGCCCGCACGCGCGAGCTGTGGGACGCCGCGCCGGACATGGAGATCACCCTCGAAGCCAACCCGACGTCGGTCGAGGCCGACCGGTTCGCGGCCCTGGCCGAGGCTGGCGTCAATCGGGTGTCGCTGGGCGTGCAGGCGCTCGATGCCGCCTCCTTGGCTTTCTTGGGCCGCGAGCACTCGGTCGACGAGGCGCTGGGCGCGCTGGACGTCGCGCGGCGCCACTTCCCTCGTCATTCCTTCGACCTGATCTATGCAAGGCCCGGGCAGACGCCGGACGCCTGGGCCGACGAGCTGGAGCGCGCGCTGGCGCTCGCTGGCGAGCACCTCTCGCTCTACCAGCTCACGATCGAGCGCGGCACGCGGTTCTTCACCGAGCATGCGCGCGGCGGCTTCGTGCTGCCGGGTGAGGACGAAGCGGCCGTCATGTTCGAGCACACCCAGGCGCGGCTCGCCTCGGCAGGGCTGCCGGCCTACGAGATTTCCAATCATGCCCGTCCGGGGGCTGCTTGCCGCCATAATTTGATCTATTGGCGGTATCAGGATTACGTCGGCATCGGGCCGGGCGCGCACGGCCGTTTCGCTTTCGGCACGGC
>CAYRBQ010000579.1:0-3077 GCA_964422305.1 uncultured Reyranella sp.
TTCATCGACGATTGGGTGGGCGGCCTCGTGGCGGCACGCCTCATTGGTCTGACCGTGCTTGTCGCGGTGATCGGCTATGAATACCGTGCGAGGCTTCGCCCGGCCTGATCCCAGGCCCTACTGGAAGATGACCCGCGCCTCGCGGCCCAGCATCTGCGGGATGCCGTGAGGGTCATCGGGCTTGATCTCGACTTCGACAAGGCGGGCGTTGGACTCGCCCAGATCCGCCTCGGAGCGCTTGGTCCGCTTCACCGTAAGCGGCGTCCTCACGATCGAGCCGGTGTAGATCGTCCGGCTGCCCTGAAAGGTGAACTCCACCTTGCCACCGGGCTTGAGATTGCGCAGATGGATCTCGTCGACGTCGGCGAAGATGCGTATCTGGGAGAGGTCGACGATCTTGGCAATGCCCCTGCCGGAGACTCGCTCACCCTGGCGGGTGTAGATGTCGACCACGACGCCGTCGAGCGGCGAACGCACGAGCGCCTGTTCGCGTTCCAGTTTCGCTTCGTCCAGCTTCGCGATGTTGATGGCGATATCCGATTCGATCTGCGCCAGGTCCGCCGCCAGGGTCTCCTTCTGGAATTTCAGCTTGGCCTGTTCCTTTTCGAGCGCCTGCTGCGAGATGTTGGACTGGAGCTGCTTCTGGTCGGGCGGCACGCTGGAGCGGGAGAGTTCGAGGTCCTTGAGGCGACTCTCCTCCGCGGCGGACTTCACCGACACTTCCTGCTGGGCGATTTCGGCTTTCCGGAATCCCGATACCATGGCCTCGCGCTGGTTCTTGGCCTTGGCGATCTCGGCTTCCATGCGGCGGACTTCGACGTCGGCCACCGGGTAGTTGTTCAGAACCGCGATCACTTCATCGCGCTTGACCATCTGGCCGTTCTTGATGCGCAGTTCGATCAGCACGGCGCCGCCGACCACCGGGTCGCCGGCGATGACCGCGGTGCCGGCCGGGGCATCGGTGTAGCCGCGCGAAATCAGCGGGCCGGTGACCTCCGACCTGTTCTGCGCGCTTCCGACCTGGCGATCGGGCAGGCCAAGGACGATGACCGCGGCGATCACCAGTACAGTGACGGCACCGGCCCCGAGCCATGCGAATTTCCTGCTTGGCGCCATCCCAGACCGCTTTCCACACCCTGCGAGAAAGCTCTCGCCTTCCTTGAACGACAAGGCAGCGCTGGTGCTGCCGGACAGGATTGAACTGTCGACCTCCCCCTTACCAAGGGGGTGCTCTACCACTGAGCTACGGCAGCGCGCGGCGGGGGTATGCCATAGGGCAGGGGGCGGTTCAACCGCTGCCGCCCGCCGGAACTGTCACGGCCCCGGCACTTGTCGCGCATTCCCCGGTCTGCCTACCATTTCGCAACGAAAGCTGGAGGAACGGCATGGACTGGCGTCCGATTTCCGCAGATTCGCACATCACCGAACCGCCCGGATGCTACCGCGATCACATCGACCCGGCTTACCGGGAGCGTGCGCCACATGTCGTGCACAAGGACGGCATGGGCGACATCTACGTCGTCGACGGCATGACGTCGCCGGTGCCGATGGGGCTGATCGCTGCCGCCGGAGTCGCACCGAAGGACATCCGAATCGGCGGCGCCAGGTTCGAGGACCTCCATCGCGGTGGTTGGGATCCGTCGACCAGGCTCGCTGATCAGGACAAGGATGGCGTTGCCGCTGAGATCATCTATCCGACGGTCGGCATGTTGATCTGCAACCATCCCGACTTCGACTACAAGAAGGCTTGCTTCGACGCCTACAACCGGTGGCTCCAGTCATACTGTTCGCACGCACCGGGCCGGCTGGTCGGCGTCGGCCAGACGGCGATGCGCACCGTGGAGGAAGGCATCGCCGATCTCCAGCGCATCAAGGCGATGGGGTTCCGCGGCGTGATGATGCCGGGCAATCCCGGCGAGAAGGACTACGACGATCCGATCTACGATCCGTTCTGGGAAGCCGCGGTCGCGCTCGACCTGCCTCTGTCCTGGCATATCCTGACCTCGTCCGGCGACAACTCGCTGGCCAAGCCGCGCGGTCCCAAGATCAACGGCTTCCTCTCGATCATCCGTGGCTGTCAGGACATCATGGGCATGCTGGTGTTCGGCGGTGTGTTCGAACGGCATCCCAAGCTTCGCGTGGTTTGCGTGGAAGCCGATGCCGGCTGGGCTCCGCATTTCATGTATCGGATGGATCACGCCTACAAGCGCCATCGGTATTGGCTGAAAGGTAGGGAGCTCGCCCGGCTGCCGTCCGACTATTTCCGCGACCATATCGCTCTGACGTTCCAAGACGACTGGACGGCCTTCCAGTTCGCCGACCGGCTGGGGCCCCATCAGCTCATGTGGGCGAATGATTTCCCACATAGTGATTCGACTTGGCCATGGAGTCAGGACGTGATCGCAGAACAAGCGGGTCATCTGACCGCCGAGCTCAGAAAACGCATTCTGCGCGACAATGTGGCAGAGCTCTACAAGTTGGCTGCTTAGCCGGGCCGAGCGTGCGCGAACGTGCCGAGAACGACGTCGTGCGAGCAAGTATCATCCGCCGGCACTCATGCAATTTTTTTGCATTGCCCGAGCGCGATAGGCAGCGCATGATAGGACGGCTTCCACAGCCTAGGGGAGAGGGGATTATGCTCAAGAAATTCTTCGTTATTGCTGCTGCGGCGTTCATGATCAGTGCATGCGACGAGCCCGCACCGGCGACCGCGCCGCCGCCGCCGCCGCCGGCTCCGCAGTCGTTCATGGTGTTCTTCGACTGGGATAGCGCCAAGCTGAACACCCAAGCGTCGAACGTCATCAGCCAGGCTGCCACGGCCTACAAGTCGAAGGGCGGTGCGCGCATCACGGCGACCGGCCACACCGACACGTCGGGCTCCGAGCAGTACAACATGGCGCTGTCGCTGCGCCGCGCCAACGCCGTCAAGGACGCGCTGGTCAAGGAAGGCGTCCCCGCGACCGCCATCGCCGTCGTCGGCCGCGGTGAGCAGGGCCTGCTCGTGCAGACCGGCCCGAACGTCCGCGAGCCGCAGAACCGTCGCGTGGAGATCGCCATCGCTGGCCAGATGGCAGCGG
>CAYRBQ010000580.1:0-3075 GCA_964422305.1 uncultured Reyranella sp.
GGCATTGTATTTTCCGACCTCGGGCATCCCTTCTTCGTTGTCGTTGATGACCTTGCCCAGGTTCTTCATCCAGATCGTGTCTTCACGGGTCCAGAAATTCAGGGTGAAGAACCGGAAGAACAGCCCGAGGAAGCTGATCGCCAGCACCACGCCGATCCAGGGATGGATGGCGCGCGTCATCTGGCCGCCGCCGAACAGGTGCGTGAGGAAGAACAGCGACGGATGGAAGAGCGCAAGTCCGCTCAACGCCAGCAGGACCAGCGATATCGCGGTGATCCAGTGGTTGATGCGTGCTGCCGTCGTGTACCGGGCGACGGCGTTGCTGTCTTCGCTCATGCGCCCTTGCCTTTCGCCAGATCCTCGCCCTTGCGTTCATCCGCCTGGGAGACCTCGTTCGGCCCCTTGGTGATGTAATGCAGGAAGCCGAACACGCCGGCGAAGGCGATCGCCGCCAGCGACAGCGGCTTCATCACGCCCTTCCACAGCCCGACCATCGGGCTGATCTTGGGATCGTCCGGCAGGCCGGCGTAGAGCGACGGCTTGTCGGCATGGTGGAGCACATACATGACATGCGTGCCGCCGACGCCCGGCGGGTTGTAGAGACCGGCCTTCTGGTAGCCGCGCGACTTCAGGTCGACGATCCGCTTCTCGGCATGGACGATCATGTCCTCCTTCGAGCCGAAGTAGATCGCCTGGGTCGGGCAGGCCTTGGCGCAGGCTGGCGCCTGGCCGACCGCGACGCGATCGGAGCACAGCGTGCACTTGTAGGCCTTGCGGTCGACCTTGGAGATGCGCGGCACGTTGAAGGGGCAGCCCTTCACGCAGTAGCCGCAACCGATGCAGTTCTCCGACACGAAGTCGACGATGCCGTTGGTGTACTGCACGATGGCGCCTGGCGCCGGGCAGGCCTTGAGGCAGCCCGGATCGTCGCAATGCATGCAGCCGTCCTTGCGGATCAGCCACTCGAGGTCGTCGCCCTTCTCGTACTCGGTGAACTTCATCACCGTCCACGAGGTCGGCGTGAGATCGATCGGGTTGTCGTAGGTGCCCTCGAAGTAGCCGACCGGCGCCTCGAGGTCATTCCAGGCGAGACAGGCCGTCTGGCAGGCCTTGCAGCCGATGCATTTCGAAACGTCGATCAGCTTGGCGACCTCGATAGTCGCCTTGCGGACTTGGGGCGGTGTCTCGGTCGAGGCGGAGCGGCGGCGGATGTCGAGGGATTGCAGCGTAGCCATGATCAGCCCTCCCTCAAGCCGTCGCCGGTGTGGCGGGAGCCGACGTCTTCTTCACGTCGACGAGGAACGCCTTGTATTCCGGCGTGTTCACGCTGGCATCACCGACGAAGGGAGTGATGGTATTCGTCGCGTAGCCCTTCCGGGCGAAGCCGATGAAGCCGTAGTGGATCGGCAGGCCGACCACGTCGCACGGCTTGCCGTTGACCATCATCGGCCGGATGCGCTTGGTCACGCAGGCTTTCGCCTTGATGGCGCCGCGCTGGCTGGAAATCTCCACCCAGTCGCCGTCCTTGATGTCCTTGGCCTTGGCCAGCCGCTCGCCCATCTCGACGAAGAGCTCGGGCTGCATGACCGCGTTGCCGTGGACACTCTTGGTCCAGTAGTGGAAATGCTCGGTGAGACGATAGGTCGTCGCCACGATCGGAAACTTGTCGGGCGAGCCGAACGACTTGGCGTCCGAAGCGAAGACGCGCGCCACCGGGCTCGCGCTCACCTTCGGATGCAGCGGGTTGGCGAGGAAGGCGTCCATCGGCTCATAGTGCTCGGGGAACGGTCCTTCGCGCATGATCCCGCGCGTGTAGAGGCGGCCGACGCCTTCCGGGTTCATGATGAACGGCCCGACCGACTTATCGGGCGCCACCAAGGGTCCGTAGTCCGGCACGTCGGCGCCCGTCCAGCGGGCGCCGTTCCACCAGATGTATTTCTTGCGCTCGCTCCAGGGCTTGCCCGAAGCGTCCGCCGAGGCCCGGTTGTAGAGAACGCGGCGATTGGCCGGCCACGCGAAGCCCCAGCTCGGGAACACGCCCTTGCCGGTCGGATCGCTCGCGTCGCGGCGCATCGCCATGTTGCCCGCATCCGTGTAGACGCCGGTGTAGATCCAGCAGCCGGCCGCCGTCTTGCCGTCGGTCGTCATCGCCACGAACGACGGCAACTGCTGGCCGGCCCGCAGCAGCACCTTGGTCGGATCGGCTGGATCGGCGACGTTCTCGAGGACGTAACCGTTGATTTCCTTCAGGACCTCCGCCGGAGCCGGGCTGGCGGCATTGGTGTACGACCAGGTGAGCTTCAGGATCGGATCGGGGAATGCGCCGCCATCCTTCGCATACTTGGCTTTGATACGGCTGTAGAGACCCGCGACGATGTCGATGTCGCTCCGCGATTCTCCCGGGCCATCCGCTGCTTTCCAGTGCCACTGGATGAGGCGGCTGGAGTTCGTGAAGCTGCCCTCCTCCTCGACGTAGACCGATGCCGGAAGCTGGAACACCTCGGTCTGGATCGACTTCGGCTCGACGTTGTTGAACTCGCCGTGGTTCTCCCAGAAGCGCGCCGTCTCGGTCTCCAGCGGATCGATGCTGACCAGCCACTTGAGCTTGGCGAGACCGGCCCGCGTCTTGTCCTTGTGCGGCGCCGCCAAGAGCAGGTTGAGCCCCTGGCAGACCACGCCGTTCATCTCGCCTGCCGCCATCGCGTCGACGATCTTCAGCGTATCGTACGGAGTCGCGAACTTGGGCAGATAGTCGTAGGCCCAGCCGTTCTCGGCCGTGGCCGCCGCCCCGAAGAATGCCTTCTGCTGGCTGACCCAGAACTTCTCGTAGTTCTGCCAGAAGCTCGTCTGGTCCGGCCGGATCGGCTTGAACCGCCGCGACTTGATGTAGTCGGCGAAAGTCGTCTCCCTCTCGTTCGGCAACACCAGGTAACCGGGCGTCGAGGTCGACAGCAGCGCGAGATCGGTGATGCCCTGGACGTTGGCATGGCCACGCAGGGCGTTCACGCCACCGCCGGGCACGCCCATGTTGCCCAGCAGGAGCTGGATCATCGCCATGGCGCGGATGTTCTGCGA
>CAYRBQ010000581.1:0-3073 GCA_964422305.1 uncultured Reyranella sp.
ACGGCGCGCGGCGCGGCACCAGCCTCTGTGCGGCTGCGTTGCGCGAAGCGCTGGTGTTGCGCACCCAGTGATCGCGACGCCTCCCGCCGGCGCCGCGCCCCAGCCGCCGGTCGGGATGGCGCTGCCGGGCCTCGTCATCGCCGTCGGCATGATCGGCGACACGCTGCTCTATGCGGTGCTGCCGCTCTATCATGAGCAGTTCGGCCTCTCGCTCGCCATGGTGGGGGTCCTGCTGTCGCTCAACCGCTGGATCAGGTTGCTGGCGAACTCCGCCGTCGCCCATCTCGGCGAGCGCATCGGCCCGCACGCGCTGATGATCGCGGCCGCGCTGGGGTCGGCCGTATCGACGACGCTCTACGGCCTGGTCGACGACGCCACGATCCAGATCCTCGCGCGCATGCTGTGGGGCATCTCCTACGCCTCGCTCAACCTCGCGACCCTGGCCTATGCCGTGAGCGACCGCGCCAACGCCGGCAAGCGCGTCGGCGCGAGCCGCGCGGCGATCGGGCTGGTGCAGGCGATGTCGCTGGTCGGCGGCGCCTGGATCGTGCTCGAACTCGGGCCACGCCATGTCTTCCTGATCTTCGGCGCGCTGACCCTCGTCTCCTTCGCCGCCGCCATCGTGCTGCCGCGCCTGCCGCCCGAGCCGGTGGCGAAGAAGGGCTTCAAGCTCCCGGTGCCGCACCGTCTCGAGATCTGGGGCTTCGTGATGGGTTTCTCCGGCGACGGCGTGTTCCTGCTCACCCTCGCCTTCCTGATGAAGGACTCGATCACCTCGGTCGCCGCCGTGATGGCGACGGCCATGCTGCTGGCGCTGCGCTGGCTGGTCGAGGTCACGACCGGGCCGATCGGCGGCTGGATCGGCGACCGCTTCGGCGCGCGGCGCGTCTCGATCCTGAACGCCGCACTGCTGGTCAGCGGCTTCGTGCTGATCGCCGCCGACCACGAGGTGCTGGGCGCGCTGACGATCGTGACGACCCGGGGCATGTTCAACACGTTGATCCCCGTGCTGGTGATCGAGCGCGGACACGGTGGCGTGCTGTCGAGCCAGGCCAGCTACTCGACCTGGCGCGACTTCGGCGCGGCGGTGGGACCGCTCTCGGCGCCGTGGCTGTTCCTCAACGTGGCGCAGACACCGCTCTATCTCGCCCTGTCGCTGGCGCTCGGCGCCGCCGCCTGTTTCTGCCTGGTCAAGCGGTAGTCGTCGGCAAAGTCCGCCACGAAATCCGGTACGAGTTCCCCGGGTCGATTCCGGCTCTTCGCACGCCGAAGAGCCAATCATTTCAGGGCGTTACGCCCGAACAAGGGCACACCAAGATGTAACGCGTGTTGTGCCCGGCACTGTCTCCGGAATCCGTTCGATGCCGATTCCACAAGGCTTTTCCTCGACTCGCGTCGTTTTTCAAATGCACAGGGCCCGGCGCGCTCTGTTCTCAGGCGCCGTTAAGTGTCTGTTCGCACGTCGTTATTTGGCGTGGCGTTGAGACGGGCTCGTTGTTGGGACTGTCCACAATTCAGAAACTGTGGCGGCTGCACCCGACGACTTGCGTCAACCTCGGGGGCGTGCCCCGGGCGGTCGTGCCGAAGTGGGAAGAGGACCGGCGTAGTCCGCGCCAGCCTATAGGAATAATAGGCATGTTCCTGCTGAACGGTCTACACTTGCAATGTGCTTGCAGACGGAAATACTTGGGCCTATATCGCCACCATGTCCGATGCCCCGTTCGCCGCCGTCCTGAACCTGCTCGATGCCCATGCCCGCCTGGAAGAGCGCTTTGCCGGTGCGCTGGGCTCGGTGCATGGCCTCGCCCTCAAGGAAGTGCTCCTGATGATGCACCTCGAACGCGCGCCGCTCAGGCGGCTGAGCCGCGTCGACCTCGCCCGGCGCCTGCACGTCAGCCCCTCGACCGTGACGCGGCTCGCCAACCCGCTGGAGAAGCTCGGCCGGGTCGGCCGCGAGCCCGACCCGCGCGACGCCCGCCTCACCTATGTCGTGCTGACCGAGGCCGGGCAGCAGCTTTTGACCGACGCGCAGAAGACCCTCGAGCGCCTGGCGGCCGACACGTTCCGCGACCGCTGGACGCAAGCGGAGATCGCCACCCTGGCCGGCCTGACGGGCCGTCTCACCGATGGAGGCCTCGCGCCATGATCCACCTGATCTGCGGCTCGACCGGCGCGGGCAAGACAACCTACGCGACGAAGCTCTGCCGCGAACTTGGCGCGCTGCGGCTTTCCATCGACGACTGGATGGTGACGCTGTTCGGCCCCGACCAGCCGACGCCGATGAGCTGGCCGTGGATCGAGGAGCGGCTGCAGCGCTGCGAGCGCCAGATCATGACGACCGCCCTGCAGCTCGATCGCCTCGGCATTTCGTCGATCCTCGACCTCGGTCTGCAGCGCATCGACCAGCGCCGTCGCATCGCCGACCAGGCGTCAGCGGCAGGCGCCGCCGTCCGGCTTCATTTCCTCGACGTGGACGCGACTGAACGCTGCCGCCGGGTCGAGAGCCGCAACGAAGCGCCCGGCGAGACCTATCGCGTAACCGTCACACGCTTCATGTTCGATTTCATCGAGACGATCTGGCAGCCGCCGACCGTGGACGAGATGGCCGCTCTCGATGGGGTGCGGGTCGCGGCCTAGCGGAACACGTCCTTGCGGTGACGCACCTCGGCGAACACCGCGACGGGATCGCCGCCCGCCATGCCGACCGCCGCCTGTACCGTTGCCACGTCGGCGCGCAGGAACGGGTTGGTCTCCTTCTCCTCGCCGAGCAGCGACGGCACGGTGGCCTCGCCCTTCGCGCGGGCGGCATCGATGGCGGCGGAGCGGTCGATCAGCTTCCGGTTGCCGGTCTCGACGGTAAGGGCGAAGCGGGCGTTCGACTGCGTGTACTCATGGGCGCAGTAGACTCGCATGTCGTCGGGCAGCGCGCGCAGCCGGCTGTGCGACGTCCAGTTTTGCTGCTGTGTGCCCTCGAACTTGCGGCCGCAGCCCAGCGCGAACAGCGTGTCGCCGCAGAACTGCACCTTCTGCTCGCGGAAGGCGTAGGCGATGTGGCCGCTCGTGTGGCCCGGCA
>CAYRBQ010000582.1:0-3072 GCA_964422305.1 uncultured Reyranella sp.
TGGTGGGCTCGCGCTTCGGCAAGGCGCTGACCGCGGTGCGCGACGCCGAGAGCCGCATGCGCTTCCTCGGCTATCGTGTCGAGGGCTACAAGCTCTTCGTGTTCGTCCTGTCGGCCGCCATGGCGGGCATTGCAGGCGCGATCTACGTGCCGCAGGTCGGCATCATCAACCCGAGCGAGTTCTCGCCCGCCAACTCGATCGAGGCGGTGCTGTGGGTCGCGGTCGGCGGCCGCGGCACCCTGATCGGGCCAGTGATCGGCGCCTTCCTGGTGAACTTCGGCAAGACCTGGCTGACCGGCGCGCTGCCCGAGGTCTGGCTGTTCGCGCTCGGTGCCCTGTTCATCGTCGTCACCCTGCTTCTTCCCAAGGGCGTGGTGGGGCTGTGGGGCCAGATCAAGACGCGCAGCCGCGAGCGGCGGGCGAGGGCGCCGGCATGACCGACCAGAGAAGCACCTCGGCGCTGCTCTACCTGTCGGGCGTCACCGTCTCCTTCGACGGCTTCAAGGCGCTGAACAACCTGTCGCTGCTGGTCGAGCCGGGCGAGATGCGCGCCATCATCGGCCCCAACGGCGCCGGCAAGACCACGATGATGGACGTCGTGACCGGCAAGACCCGGCCCGATTCCGGCGAGGTGGTGTTCGACGGCAAGTCCGACCTCACCAAGCTCGACGAGGCCGACATCGCCACCCTCGGCATCGGCCGCAAGTTCCAGAAGCCCACAGTGTTCGAGAGCCACACGGTGCGCGACAACCTCCTGCTCGCGCTGGCCGGTCTCAGGAGCTGGTACAGGCTCCTGCTGGCGGCGCCGACCAGGGCGGAGAACGCCCGGCTCGACGAGATCCTGCACGTCATCCGAATGACCGAGCAGCAGCACATGCCGGCGGCGCGGCTGAGCCATGGCCAGAAGCAATGGCTGGAAATCGGCATGCTGCTGGCGCAGGACCCCAAGCTGCTGCTGGTCGACGAGCCGGTCGCGGGCATGACCGACGTCGAGACCGAGACGACGGCGCAGGTGCTGCGCGAGATCAACAAGACCCACTCCGTCGTCGTGGTCGAGCACGACATGAGCTTCGTGCGTGCGCTCGGCGTCAAGGTCACGGTGCTGCACGAGGGCTCGATGCTGGCCGAAGGCACGCTCGACCAGGTGAGTGCCGATCCGCGCGTCGTCGAAGTCTATTTGGGACGATAAGGCGATGCTCGCGGTCAAGGACGTCAACCTCTACTACGGCGCCGCCCAGGCGCTGCGCGGCGTCTCACTGTCGGCCTCGATCGGCCGGGTGACCTGCCTGCTCGGCCGCAACGGCGTCGGCAAGACCAGCCTGCTGCGCGCCATCTGCGGCCTGCAGCCGATCGCCTCGGGCTCGATCGCGCTCGACGGCCAGGAGGTCTCCAAGCTCGCGCCCTACGAGCGGGCGCGCCGCGGCGGCGCGCTGGTGCCGCAGGGCCGCGAGATCTTCCCGCTGCTCACGGTGAAGGAGAATCTCGAGACCGGCTTCGCGCCGGTGGGGCGGGACCACAAGAAGGTGCCGGACGAGGTGTTCGAGCTCTTCCCGGTGCTGCAGTCGATGCTGAAGCGCCGCGGCGGCGACCTGTCGGGCGGCCAGCAGCAGCAGCTCGCGATCGGCCGCGCGCTCACCATGCGGCCCAAGCTCCTCGTCCTCGACGAGCCGACCGAGGGCATCCAGCCGTCGGTCATCAAGGACATCGGTCGCGCCATCACCTTCCTGCGCCAGCGCGGCGACATGGCGATTCTGCTGGTCGAGCAGTATCTCGACTTTGCCCACGAACTCGCCGACGATTTCGCGGTCATGGACCGCGGCGAGGTCGTGATGTCGGGCACCCGCGAGACGTTCGACGCGGAAGCCGTGCGCCGTCACATGACGGTCTAGCCCGGGTTCTGGGCGCCGCGCACGAGGCAGCCCGGACGCTCGCCGGTCAGCTCGTCGTTCTGCATCGTCTCGACGCCGGCGTTGAACGTGTGGCGGTAGCCCGAGGCGCGCTGGATCAGGCGGCGGCCGCCGGTCGGCAGGTCGTAGACCACCTCGGGCCGCTTGAGCGTCAGGGCGTCGAAGTCGATCACGTTGATGTCGGCCTTGTGGCCGGGCGCCAGCAGGCCGCGGTCGAGCAGGCCGTAGGCCTCGGCCGTGCCGCGCGTCTGCTTGGCGATCAGGAACTCCAGCCCGAGCTTCGGTCCGCGCGTGCGGTCGCGGCCCCACAGGGTCAGCAGCGAGGTCGGCGAGGAGGCATCGCAGATCACGCCGACATGGGCGCCGCCGTCGGCCACGCCCAGCACGGTGGCGGGATCGGTGATCATCTCGTGCACCACGTCGAGGCTGCCATAGGCGTAGTTCTCGAAGGGCAGCATCAGCAGCCCCTTGCCCTCGCGCGCCATCAGCTCGTCGAGCGCCACGGCCTGAGGCGTCCGGCCGGTGCGCTCGGCGATCGCCAGGATCGAGTTCCTGGAGTCGGGTTCGTAGTCCGGCCGCTCGCCGATCGGGAACATCTTGTGGAACGACTCGGCCATGAAGGCGCGTGGCCCGCCGACCGTCGGCTGCTCGACCAGGCGCCGGCGCAGCTCGGCGTCCGCCGCCAGCCGCTGGTAACGCTCCTGGGGCGAGAGCTTGCGCATCTCGAGCCATACCGGATGGGCGGCGAAGGGATGCGCCGTGGTCTCGAGACCCATGATGACGCCGATCGGGCGCGAGCCCACCTGCGCATTGGCCATGCGTCCGGCGCGGCGCACGCCATGGATCTGGTCCAGGGTCTCGCGCCAGAGCTTGGGCTGTGCGTCGACCTGCACCAGCAGGCAGGAGAGCGGGCGCCCGGCCAGCGCCGAGGCCGCCTCGAGCGCCTCGAACTCGCCCGGGCCGAAGTCGGAGTTGACCTGCAGCACGCCGCGTCCGGCGCGCTTCATGCCCTGGGCGATGCCCAGCAGCTCGGCCTCGCGGGCACTGAGCGACGGGGTGAAGCGGCCGTCGCGTGCCTTGTGCTTGGTGGTGCGCGAAGTGGTGAAGCCCATGGCGCCGGCGCGCAGCGCCTCCTCGGTGAGGCGCGCCATCTCCTCGATCTCGC
>CAYRBQ010000583.1:0-3062 GCA_964422305.1 uncultured Reyranella sp.
GCGCCATCTCGCGCTCGACCGGCTCGGCGACGAGATGGAATTCCTTCCAGTCGCCATTCTGCCGCCACGGCAATGTCCAGCCGTTCAATGTCACGACGGGCTGATAGTCGGGCCCGCTCGTCGGGTAGAGCGGTGGCTGCATCGTGTTGGTCGTCGTCGTAGGTGCTTCCGGTATCGACTGGGCCTGGACGCGACCGCTGACCGCGGTGGCGCCGAGGAGTGCGAGGCCGGAGGCTCCGACGAGATCGCGTCGGGAGATGCTCATGTCGTTCTCCTGTCCTAGAATCCGAGAGGGATGGTTTCGGGTGGCGGGGTGGTGTTGATGACGCCCGACGGCGGAACGGTGCCGCCCACGATCAGCGCGGCCTGCATGTCGGCAACGGCCAGGTGGTAGTCGCGCAGGGCGTCGAGCGAGGCGATGTTCGCCGTGATCCGCTCGCGCTCCTCGATCAGAACCTCGAAGACGTCGACGAGCATGCCGTTGTAACGCAGCAGCACTTCCGCCGAGATCTGCCGCCGCAGCGGCAGGATCCGCGACTGGTAGAACCGCGCGATATCGTAGGTCGCGCGGTAGGTCGTGTAGGCGACACGCGCTTCCGAGCGGGCGTTCACGGACCGCTCGACCAGCCTGTTGACCGCACGCATATAGATTTCGCGAGCGGTGACGACGCGCGCCTCGCCGGTGTCGAAGATCGGGATCACGATGCCGAGCTCGAGCCCGTACCGGTTCTTCGACGACTGCTCGCCGGCGTCGTTGGTCTCGACCTCGTTGCGGTAGCCGAGGCCCAGCTCGAGGAACGACAGGTAGCGCGTGGCATTCACGAAGCTTGCCGACTTGGCGAGCGTCACGATCTCGTAGCGCAGGATGATCAGGTCGACGCGACGCTTCATCGCCTCGACCTCCACATCGGCCAGGGCATCGGCGGCCGCCGGCAGGGCCGGAAGCCGCGCCGGCAGCTTGTAGGCGAGGTCGCTTCCCCAGAGACCGAGCATGCGGTTCAGCGCTTCTCGTGTGCTGGCGACGCTCAGGCGTGCTTGAGCCACCTGGGCGCTGAGATCGGCATAGAAGGCGCTGACGCGCGCCTGGTCGAGCTTGTTGGCCGCGCCCGTCTCGCCGAGCTGCTTCATCATCTGCGCCGACGCGTCGGCGGTCTGGCGCGCCTGCTCCAGCAACGCCAGCCGCTGCTGGGCAGCGATCGCCTTGATGTAGGCCCGACGCACGTCGACGGTCAGGCTGAGCGTCGTCGCGACCGCACGGTAGCGTGCTTCCTCGAACTCACGCTTGGCGATCTCCGTCTTCCTCGGCAGGGTCGCGAAGGCCAGCAGGTTGCCGACGAGCTGGAAGCCGAACTCCACGAAGCCACCCGTGCCAAAGGTGCGCCCCACCGTGATCGCGGGGTTGGGCGGGAGGCTCGCCTGGACATACTCGGCCTCGGAGATGCCGAGGTCGTTGTAGGCGGCCTGCAGTCCGCGATTGTTCAGCAGTGCGACCTGGACAGCCGAATCCTCTGTCAATGGTTCGGCGAGCAAGGACTGCACGCGCTCTCGCGCGCGTCGGACGTCTTCGGGCGATGAAAGCTTGACGGCGTCGCGGCCGATCTCCTTGCGGATGCCCTCGGTGACCGGCGCCATGCCGCCGTCGTCCGTGAACTTCGCGCAGCCCGCGGCCAACAGACCCACGAAGGCGACGGTGGCCGTTCTCGTGATGATGTTCATTGAGACCGCCCCGCGCCGGGCGCGACGCGATCGTTCAATTCACGCCAGGGTTTCAGCCCGACGGGAACATGGGGCGCGGTGCCAGACATCACCGGCTGGTAAGGCGCGGCGAGGGTTGGCGCCTCGGGACTGGACGCATCGGTGGGAGACAGCTCGGGCAAGGGCTGCGCAGCGCAGCCAGCCACTCCGAGCGCGAGCACGGTGGAAACCAGGATTTTCATGACGACGACCCAAACGGAATGGACGTGAACGCGACGGATCGAGCCTCGCCGCATGTGCAGCGAGCTCTTGGCGTTCGCGCAAGTCAGGTGTCGGGAGTTGTCGAGCCCCTCAAGGACTCACGACCGGACACGCGCCTGTGGCGCGAACGCAGTCAGACCAGTCTGGGGGGGCGTTCCGAACGATCGCCGCAACGGCCCTCGAGCATGTCGCTCAAGCCGGCGGGGAGCGACGAGGCGGCTCTGGGGCCGACCCATGCGTCCAGCGGAACGCTAGTCATCGCCGCATGACAGGCAATGGTGCAGCAGCTTCCGGTGTGCTTGGCGGGCGTTCCGGTCGGGCAGGAGTTCTCACGGTGATCGACTATCGCCTCGATCCCTTCCTCGACGTCAGACGCAATCGCAGCGAAACCTTGGTGCGGGGAAGCCGCCATCGGCACCGCTGCCTCGGCGGCAGGTCTTGCATCCGTACCCGCGTGGCCGCCGTGCGCCGAGGCAACGCCGGCGGTCAATACCAACGCCGCAAGCGCGAGCAAAACTGCTTGTGCGAGCTTCCTTAGGGAAGAGACCGCGACCATGACGATATAAATGAGCAGGGGTTGGCGGGTTGTCAATCGGCGGAATCGCGGGCTCTCAGCCGCGGCGACTGTCGAGGACTTCCAGGATTTCCTCGATCTTTGCCTTGCGGTCTTTCTCCGAGCCGGCGTGGAACGCATGGGCGACACAATGCTGCAGATGGTCACCAAGCGTTTCCTGCTCGACCTTGTTCAGGGCTGCGCGCACGGCACGGACCTGGGTTAGAACGTCGATGCAGTAGCGCTCCTCCTCGATCATGCGGGCGATTCCGCGCACCTGACCCTCGATGCGGCTGAGCCGAGCGAGCTGGGATTTTTTCAACTTGGCGTCCATGGCTTGAACTATACCCCTGTAGGGTATAAATGACAAGCCATGAAACACGATTGCTGCAGCGGCGCAAACGCCGGTCACTCGCATCCCCACGGCACCGAAGACATCGCGACGGACCCCGTCTGCGGCATGAAGGTGAAGGTGGCGACCGCCAAACACACGACGGTGCACGAAGGACACACATACTATTTCTGCAATCCCAAGTGCCTGCAGAAGTTCACC
>CAYRBQ010000584.1:0-3055 GCA_964422305.1 uncultured Reyranella sp.
GTCAAGGTCAACCAGATCGGCACCCTGTCCGAGACGCTGGACGCCGTCGATATGGCCCACCGCGCCGGCTACACCGCCGTCATGAGCCACCGCTCGGGCGAGACGGAAGACTCCACCATCGCCGACCTCGCCGTCGCGACGAACTGCGGCCAGATCAAGACCGGCTCGCTGTCGCGCTCGGATCGGCTGGCAAAGTACAACCAGCTCCTGCGCATCGAGGAGCAGCTCGGCACCCAGGCCCGCTACGCCGGGCGGTCCATCCTGAAGGCAAGCTCGTAGTGATGCGCAAGGTCGTCGAAGCCGGAAAGCACCGCGCGTGCCTCCGGCTCGACGATGGCGGCGTCTATGTCATCGCCGGCGAATGAGCGGATCGAGTCGAGCGATTCCCAGAACGTCACGGCCAGGAACTCGACCTCGCCGCCGACCTCGCGACGGAGCAGCCAAGCGCCCCGATGGCCGGCCAGTGTCCGAAGCCGCGGGAATACCGTGGCGGTGACATGGGCGTGGTAAGCGGCCGCCTTGGCGCCGAGCGGCGCCCGGCCGCGCCAGATGCGGACGATCATGCGGCCGAGCCTAGTGGCGCGACGCCGGCCGGTATTGGTAAAAATTGCCGTGGCCCGCATCGACCCGCACAACTCGACGCAATACTGGTGGGACCGGCACCTTTCCGGGCTCAGCTTGCTGCGCGCCGACTTCACCACGCACGAATATCCGCTGCACACGCACAATGCGCTGGTGATCGCCGTGACCGAGGAGGGCGGGTCGGTGGTGCGCAGCCGCGGCGAGATCCAGGATGCGACGCCCTCGACCTTGTTCGTCTTCAATCCCGAGGAGCCGCACGGCGGCTGGATGGGACGAAGCGCGCGCTGGCAGTATCGCTCGCTCTATCTGACGATGCCTGCGTTGGACCGCGTCGCCGAGGGACTCGGCATCGAGGCGATCCCGTACTTCACGCGCAATATGTTCGGCGACGGAGACCTGATCGGGGCCTTTCTCGACCTGCACTTGGCCCTGGAGGAGGGACGGGACGTCTTCCAGGAGCGTGAGCTGCTGATCGCGGGCTTCGGCCGGCTGTTCCAGCGCCACGGCAGTGGTCGCAATCGCATCTCGCCGGCGCCGCGCGACCGCACGATGCTCTCGCGCGTCAGGGAACGGATGCACGCCGACTATGCCGCCGACCTTCGACTGGAGGATCTGGCTGCCGGCATCGGGTTGACGACCTTCCAGCTCATCGGCCTGTTCAAGCGCACCGTCGGATTGACGCCGCACGCCTACCTCACACAGGTCCGCCTCGGTGCGGCCTGCCGCGGCCTGCGGCACTCCCGGATGATCGCCGACGTTGCGACGTCGGTCGGCTTCTACGACCAAAGCGCGCTCACCAGGCATTTCAAGCGCTGTTACGGCATCACGCCGCTCCAGTTCGCGCGGGCGGCGGCAATCTGATCGAGACCCGCTGCAGCAATTTTCGCCAATACCGCCGAGGTACGCCGCCTCTAGAAGGTTGGCATGCATCTCTTCTGTCACGAACAGCCCGACACCCTCGTCCTCGAAACCGAGATCGTGGACGCGCGACCCGGCAAGGTGGTGCTCGGCCAGTCGCCCTTCTATCCGGGTGGTGGTGGCCAGCTCGCCGATCGCGGCGCACTGCGTTGGAGCGGTGGCGAGGCCGCGGTCATCGGCTTCCAGGTATCGGCCGGCAAGGTCTGGCATCTGCTCGACACGCAATCCGAGCTTGCGGGCAGGGTCGAGACGAGGGTCGATCCCGACTTCCGGCGCAGGATGCGACAGCTCCACACCGGAACGCACATCCTCAACGCGCTCGTCTTCCAGAGCTTCGACGGAGCGTTGGTGACGGGCGTACAAATGGCTGACGACGGAACGGCCCGGATGGATTTCGACGTGCCCGGCGCCGACAACGATCGCCTGCGCTCGCTCGAAGGGCCGATCAACGATGTGATTGCCCAGGATATCGCGGTGAACTTCGTCTATGTGTCGGTCGCCGAGGCCCAGGCCGAGCACGGCCTGATCCGCAGCCGATCGGTGGCGCCGCCGCCCACGCCCGACGGCAAGATCCGCATCGTCGAAATCGTCGGGCTGGATCGCCAGGCCTGCGGCGGCACGCACCTCGCCTCGACCGGCGGCTCGCCGCCGATCCGCATCCTCAAGATCGAGAACAAGGGTCGCCACAACCGCCGGGTCCGCATCGGCGTCGTGGACGCTAAGGGCCTCTGACAAAACGAAAATTCTTGACGAGCAGCCACAAGATGTTGCCATATGCTGACAGGAACGCAGCATATGTTGTTGAGACCGCGTCAGATTCTGGCTCCCGTCATCTTCGCGACGGTGTTCGGCTATTTCGGCTACCACCTCGTCAACGGTGATCGCGGCCTGCTGGCGATGGCGCATCTCCAGCGCGAGGTGCTGGTGGCCGAGCAGAATCTCACCGAGGCGGAGACGACGCGGAAGATCTGGGAGCGGCGTGTCTCGGCGCTGCGCAACCAGAGCCTCGATCCCGACATGCTCGACGAACGCGCACGTGTGCTTCTGAATTTTGCGCGCAAGGATGACATCGTCATCTTCATGCAAACGCGTTGATGACGCGTTGATCAGAGTTCGCCTCGCGGCCCTCTGAAAGAAACTGTCCGGCATGCTCCGTCGTTAGCAAACAATCGCTCAATTGCTGCGCCGCACTCAGCGAGACTCTGGTTTTTTCCTGCTAGATCAACCACATCGGCCTCTGCGATGGTATAAGCCCAGCGGGGCTCACGAGGGGGATGCTAATGGCGAAGCCGGCCATCAAGCCGAAGGTCGAATCTCTTCCCGTCAAAGCGAAGCCGCCGTCGAAGTCCTCCGGACCGGGCGACAACAGCGCGACCGCTGACGAGCTCAAGACCTACTATCGCGACATGCTTCTGATCCGCCGGTTCGAGGAGCGGGCCGGCCAGCTTTACGGCATGGGACTGATCGGCGGCTTCTGCCACCTGTACATCGGCCAGGAAGCCGTCGTCGTCGGCATGCAGGCCAACGTCCGTGAAGGCGACGCCGTCATCACCTC
>CAYRBQ010000585.1:0-3048 GCA_964422305.1 uncultured Reyranella sp.
GTACCTGAAGGTGCGTGGTCCGCTCAACATCGCGCGGCCGGTCCAGGGCTGGCCGGTCGTGGTGCAGGCCGGTGCCTCCGATGCCGGCCGCCAGCTCGCGGCCGAGACCGCCGAGATGGTCTTCGCGGCGGGCGGACCCCTCAAGGGCGCACAGGAGTTCTATGCCGACGTGAAGGGCCGTGCGGCCAAGATCGGCCGCAACCCGGACCATATCAAGATCCTGCCCGGCGCCTTCGTCGTGGTGGGCGACTCGCTCGAGGAGGCGCAGGAGAAGCGCCTGCGTCTCGACAGTCTGGTGAGCTACGACAGCGGCATCGCCGCGGTCTCGATCGCGCTCGGCGTCGATGCCCGCAAGTTCGATCCCGACAAGCCGTTGCCCGACGACATCCCCGAGACGCAGGCGAGCAAGAGCGGCCGCGACCGGGTGATCGATCTCGGCAAGCGCGAGAACCTGACCGTGCGCCAGATTGCCGGCCGTCTCGGCGGCTATGGCGGGCTCGGCATGGTGGGCACACCCGCGATCATCGCCGACCAGATGGAGGAGTGGCTCACGACCAACGCCTGCGACGGCTTCAACGTCATGTTCCCCTACCTGCCGGGCGGGCTCGACGATTTCGTCGACAAGGTCGTGCCCGAGCTGCAGCGGCGCGGCCTCTTCCGCGTTGAGTATGAGGGTACGACTTTGCGGGAGAATCTCGGCCTGCCGCGCCCGGAGAACCGCTTTTTCGCAGCCACGGCCAAGGCGGCGGAGTAGTCTCTGCGCCCATGAGCTTCGAGATCTCGGTCGGCAGCGCCGACGATGTACAGCGCATGGCCTCGTGGGCCGGCGATGAAGGCTGGAATCCCGGCAACACCGACGCCTACGCGTTCTTTGCCGCAGATCCGGGTGCCTTTCTGATCGGTCGCCTCGACGGTGAGCCGCAGGCCTGCATCTCCGTCGTGAAGTACGGCGCCGGTTTCGGCTTCCTGGGTTTCTACATCGCCCGCCCGCCGATCCGCGGAAAGGGCTACGGCATCCAGATCTGGCGCGCCGGCATGGCGCGCCTGCAGAGTCGCAACGTCGGCCTGGACGGTGTCGTGGCCCAGCAGGGCAACTACAAGAAATCGGGCTTCCGGCTTGCCTGGAACAACATCCGCCAGGAGGGGCCTGCGCCCGCGGCGAAGGCGCCGGCGGGCGTCACCTTCGTCGATGCGCGCTCCATCGCCTTCGACAGGCTCGCGGCCTACGACCGCCGCTTCTTCCCCGAAGCGCGCGACTCCTTCCTCGCCGCGTGGATCACTCTGCCGGAGCGGGCTTCGATGGTTGCACTCAAGGATGGAGAGATCGCGGGCTTCGCGGTGATGCGCGCCTGCAAGGCCGCATCGCGGGTCGGGCCGCTTTATGCTGCGACCCCTGCCATCGCGGAGGGGCTGGCCGGGGCGCTGGCGGCAAAGACGGGCGCCAAGGCGATCGCCATCGATGTGCCCGACCGCAACAAGGAGGCCGTGGCGATGGCCGCGCTCGTCGGCCTCAAGCCCTCCTTCGAGACCGCGCGCATGTACACGGGCGCGGACCCGCAAGTGGACTATGCCGGTCTTTTCGGCGTCACCAGCCTCGAGCTCGGCTGAGCGCTACTCCGCTTTCTTCACGTTCCAGAACACCGGCGCCGGTGCTGCCAGCATGCCGGTCACGTTCTTGCGCTTGGCGAGCGGCACGTTGAACTGCCCGAGATGCACGAAGGTCGGGTACTCCGATTCGCGCACCTGGACTGCCTCGGCGAGCTCCTTGCGCTTGGCGGGATCGGTCGTCTTGGAGAAGGCGTCGCGCAGCTCCTCGATCCTGGCATCGCACGGCCAGCCGATCGCGGCCTTGTCGCAGGCCGCGCCGACGAACGCCGAAACGATCGGATCGAGCAGGTCGGCCGAAACCCAGGAGGTCATGAAGCCGCTCCAGCCGCCGGCGTTCAGCGGCTCCTTGCGCGAGCGCCGCGACAGCACGGTCTGCCAGTCCATCGCCTGCATGTCGACGACGAAGCCACCACGCTCGAGCAGAGCCTTCACAATCGGCGTCAGGCGGCCGGTGTTGGTGTCGGTGGCGAACAGCAACACGACCGGCGTGCCGTCATAGCCCTCCTGCTTCAGGATCTCCTTCGACTTCGCGAAGTTGGAGGTGAGCTTGTCCTCGAAGCCCTTGTCCGTCGCATAAGGCGTGCCGCAGATGAAGATCGCCTTGCACTCCTTGAAGTATTTCGGGTCGTTGATGGCGGCCAGGAGGAAGTCCTTCTGGTTCAGTGCGTAGAAGACGGCCTGGCGGATCCTGGGATTGTCGAACGGCTTGTGCAGGACGTTGAAGCGGAAACTGTATTGGCTGCCGAGCACGTTGTAGTCGAACAGCTCGACGTTCTTGTCCTTCTCCAGGATCGGATGCAGCTCGTGCAACGGCTGCTCGAGAATGTCGATCTCGCCGGTCAGCAGGGCATTCGCCGCGGTTTGCGCGTCGGTGATGTTGATCCACTCGACCTTGTCGACATGGACGTTCTTGCCGCCGGCCAGGCCGGAGGCGGGCTCGGACCGAGGCTTGTAGTCCTTGAACTTCTCGTAGACCGTCTTCTCGCCCGGCCGCCACAGGTCGGCGCGGAAGACGAACGGGCCGGAGCCGACGAACTCCTTGATCTGCGTGTTGCCCGGCGTCTCGGCGACGCGCTTGGGCATGATGAACGGCACGTTGGAGCTGGGCTTGCCCAGCGACTCGAGCACCAGGCCGTAGGGCTCCTTGAGCACCAGGGTGAAGGTCTTGCCGTCGACGGCCTTCATCTCTTTGACGAACGTCATGAGCTTCTGGCCCATCGCGTCGCGTGAGCCCCAGCGCTTGATCGAGGCGATGCAGTCGTCCGGCGTGACCGGTGCGCCGTCGTGGAACTTGAGACCGTCGCGCAGGGTAAAGGTGTAGGTGAGCTTGTCGTCGCTCACCTTCCAGCCCTCGAGCATCTGCGGCTTGACGGCGAGCTTGTCGTCAACCGCCAGCAGCGTGTCGTAGATCATGTAGCCGTGGTTGCGCACGATGTAGGC
>CAYRBQ010000586.1:0-3040 GCA_964422305.1 uncultured Reyranella sp.
GCTGGTCTGCGACGAGCCGGTCTCCGCGCTCGACGTCTCCATCCAGGCGCAGGTCGTGAACCTGCTTCTCGACCTGCAGGCGCAGCTCGGCATCGCCTATCTCTTCATCAGCCACGACCTCAAGGTCGTGCGCCAGGTGAGCCACGACGTGGCGGTCATGTATCTCGGTCGCATCGTCGAACAGGGCGAGGCCGACAGCCTGTTCGCCGCCCCCGCGCATCCCTATACCCGCGCGCTGGTCGCCGCGATCCCCACCGTGGCCGGCGCGCGCCGCGAGCGCCTGCTGCTGCAGGGCGACCCGCCCAACCCGGTGAACGTGCCGCCGGGCTGCGCCTTCCACACGCGCTGTCCGTTCGCGACCGCGCAGTGCCGCGCCGAGGTGCCGTCGCTGCAGCCGACGGCCGACGGCCGGCTGGTCGCCTGCCATCGCCTGCACGAACCCGCCCTGAAAGTCGCCGCCTGATGCTCGCCTTCGCCGCCTCGCGCCTGCTGCGCGCCGGCCTCACCATCCTGTTCGTGATCACCTTCGCCTTCGTCGTCCTGCGGCTGTCGGGCGACCCGGCGCTGCTCATCATGTCGGTCGACGCGCCGCCCGAGGCGGTCGCCGCCTTCCGCGAGGCCTGGGGCCTCAACCGCCCGATCTGGGAGCAGTACTTCTCCTACATCGGCCACGCGGTGACGGGCGACTTCGGCAAGTCGATGCGCGACGGCAGGCCGGCGATCGACCTCGTCCTGGAGCGCGTGCCGGCCACGCTCGCCATCACCCTTCCGGCGCTGGCGCTCAAGATCGGCATCGGCATCCCGGCCGGCATCTACGCCGCCCTCCATCGCAACTCGATGGCCGACCGCCTCACCATGGCGGCCTCCGTCGCGGGCTTCACCATGCCGAGCTTCGTGCTGGCGCTGCTGCTGGTGCTGGTGTTCGCCGTGCAGCTCGGCTGGCTGCCGGCCAGCGGCAGCGGCGGCCTCGCCTATGCCATCCTGCCCATCCTGACGCTGGGAACCGGCGGGGCCGCCATCATGGCGCGCTTCACCCGCTCGGCGATGCTCGAGGTCCTGGGCCAACCCTACATCCGCGCCGCCTCCGCCAAGGGCGTGAGCTGGCCGCGCGTCGTGGCCCAGCACGCGCTGCCCAACGCCGCGATCCCCACCGTCACCATCGTCGGCTTCATGGTCGGCAGCCTGGTCGCCGGCGCCGTCGTGGTCGAAAGCGTGTTCGCCTGGCCGGGCATCGGCCGGCTGCTGGTCTCCGCCGTCGCCAACCGCGACCTCGCCATCGTTCAGGCCATCCTCATGGTGATCGCGGCCTGGATGGTGATGGCCAACCTCACCGTCGACCTCGCCTACGGCTGGCTCGACCCGCGCGTGCGCGGCACCGCGGCGGCGCATTGAGAACCGCCATGGCCATCGCCGAACGCGCCACGATCACCGCACCACGCCGCCGCCGCTTCGTCCGCCTGCCGCTCGGCGTCATCCTGGCGCTGGCCTGGCTCGGCCTGATGATCGTGGTCGCCCTCGGCGCCGATCTCCTGACGCCCTATTCCTTCACCGCCCTCGACCTCAAGGCGCGGCTGTCGCCGCCCGTGCTGATGGGCGGTGGGTGGCTGCATCCGCTGGGTACCGACGAGCTCGGCCGCGACGTGCTCTCGCGCCTCATCATGTCGGTCCGCATGAGCCTGCTGATCGCCCTGTTCGGCACGATCATCGCCGCCGGCCTCGGCACGGCGCTGGGCTTCGTCGCAGCGCACTTCCGCGGCAAGGTCGAGCAGGTCGTGCTCATGGCGATCGACTTCCAGGCCAGCATGCCCTTCATGATCATCGCGCTCTCGGTGCTGGCCTTCTTCGGCAACAGCCTCGTGCTGTTCATCGCGCTGATGGGCTTCCATTCCTGGGAGCGTTACGCCCGCATCGCGCGCGGCCTCACGCTCGCGGCCAACGAGCAGGGCTATGCCGCCGCGATCCGTCAGCTCGGCGCCGGACCCGGCCGCATCTACGGCCTGCACATCCTGCCCAACATCGCCTCGACCCTGATCGTCTCCATGACGCTCACCTTCCCCGAGATCATCCTGCTGGAGAGCGGGCTCTCGTTCCTGGGCCTCGGCGTGCAGCCGCCGCTCACCTCGCTCGGCAACATGGTGGGCTACGGCCGCGAGTACATCACGCGCGCGCCCTGGATCATGCTGGCGCCGGCCGTCACCATCGTGCTCACGACCTTTTCGATCAGCCTGCTGGGCGACTGGCTGCGCGACAAGCTCGACCCGACCCTCCGTTAAAGTCTCACCTTCCGCTGCGGATGGATCGTCTCGCCGCGCTTCAGCATCGCCACGAAGGCCGCGATCTTCTTCTTCCGCCCGGCCTCGGTCTTCATGTTGGAAACGCGGAAGACGAGCGCGAAGCGGTTCTGCGCGGTGAGCTTCTCCAGCGTCGCCCTGGCCTTCGGCGCGGCGTCGATGGCGGCCTGCAGGTCGGCCGGCAGGCTCGAGCCCTTGGCGCGGTAGGCGCGCGCCCAGCGTCCGTCGGCCTTGGCGAGCTCGACCTGCTTCAGGCCGTGCTCGGTCATGCGGCCCGCCTTCACCAGGCGGGCGACGTTGTCGACGTTGATCTGGCTCCACACGCTTCGCTTGCCGCGCGGGCTGTAGCGCTGCAGGAAGCTCCGCTCGTCGAAGCCCTTGCGCACGCCGTCGATCCAGCCCCAGCACAGCACGGCGTCGATCGCCTCCCTGGGCGTGATCGAGGCGAGGCCCGATCCGATCTTGTGGATCTTGATCCACACCTCGTCCCGCCTGTCGTGGTTCGCCGCCAGCCAGCGGCAGAAGCTCTCGCCGTCCTTGAACGTGCGGATCTTCGCGGGATCGACCTTGATCGGAGCCATGGGGCATCTAGCGCACGGCCGCGCTTCCCCTTCAATCGGCGAACCTGCTGGCGTCGGGGCCGAAGTCGTCGAACGGCGACATCGATTCGGTGTCGCCTTCGACGACACTGACCTAGAATGGTCCGACAGGAGGGTCCCATGCCGCAGAACAAGAAAGCCGTCGTCGTC
>CAYRBQ010000587.1:0-3038 GCA_964422305.1 uncultured Reyranella sp.
GTCGAGCGGCTTGCCGTCGATCGTGGAGAAGGTGAAGTCGTGGGCGGACATGTCAGGTCTCCTCGTCGTAGCGCTGCTCGAGCCATGGATCGCCGTAATTGTGGTAGCCGCGCACTTCCCAGAAGCCCGGCTTGTCGATCTCGGAGAACTCGATCCGCTTGATCCACTTGGCGCTCTTCCAGAAGTAGAGCTTGGGGATCACGATCCGCAGCGGTCCGCCGTGCTCGCGGCTGATCGGCTTGCCGTTCCAGCTCCACGCCAGCATCACGTCGTCGGCCGAGAAGTCGGGCAGCGGCACGTTGGTCGTGTAGGTGTCGTAGGAATGGAAGATGACGTGCCGCGCCTTGGCCGTGGGCTTGACCCGCGCCAGCAGGTCGCGGGCGCTGACGCCCTCCCACTCGTTGTCGTAGCGCGACCAGGCGGTGACGCAGTGGATGTCGGTCGTGAGCCCGGTCTTCGGCAGGTCGGTGAACTCGCCCCACTTCCAGTTCATCGGCGCCTCGACCTCGCCGTCCACGAACAGCCGCCAGGCGTGCGTGGGGATCTCGGGCTGGATGCCGAGGTCGAGCACCGGCCAGTTGTCGACCTTGCGCTGGCCAGGCGGCAGGCGCTGGGAATGGGCCGCGGTCTTGCCCGTCAGCAGGCGGCCGTCCTCGGCCCACTTCTGCTTGCTGTCGATCAGCTTGCTCTTCAGCTTGCCGAACAGGGTGACGTCGTCCTCGGCCATTGCTTCTCCAGTTCGGGGCCTCAGATGCGGCGGCCCGCCTTTTCCCAATATGGGGCGCGGAGCTTGCGCTTGAAGATCTTGCCCGAATCCTCGCGCGGCAGGGCGGCGGCGAACTCGACCACCTTCGGTACCTTGTAGCGTGCGAGGTGCCCACCCAGAAAGTCCCTGACGGCTATCGCATCGATAGCCGCGCCGGGCAGCGGCTCGACATAGGCACAGATCTGCTCGCCGAACTCCTCGTCGGGGATGCCGAACACCGCGCAATCGCGCACGCCCGGCATCTGGATCAGCGCGCCCTCGATCTCGGCCGGGTAGATGTTCACGCCACCCGAGATGATCATGTCGCGCTTGCGGTCGCACAGGAACAGGAAGCCGTCGGCGTCCATGTAGCCGATGTCGCCCACGGTCACGAGATCGCCCAGCGCCACCTCGCGGCGCTTGGCCTCGTCGTTGTTGTAGGTGAACTCCGAGAGGTGCGGCCCGCGCACGTAGATTTCGCCGACCTCGCCTTGCTTCACGTCGCGGCCCTGTTCGTCGACGATGCGCAGGGTGCCGCCCGGCACGACGCGGCCCACCGTACCGGGCTTGCGCAGCGCCTCCTCCGAGCCGTGCCACACCACGACGCCGGTCTCGGTGGCGCCGTAGTACTCGTTGATGACCGGCCCCCACCATTCGATCATCTGCCGCTTCACCGCCGGCGCGCAGGGCGCCGCACCATGGCTGACGAAGCGCAGCGAGGAGACGTCGTAGCGCTGCTTCACCTCCTGCGGCAGGCGCAGCAGGCGGACGAACATCGTGGGGACGATGTGCATGTGGCTGATCTTGTGCCGGTCGATCAGGCGCAGCATGTCCTCGGCCTCGAAGCGCGGCTGCAGCACCATGTGGAGCTGCAGGCGGCCGCTCGCATTGCCGTAGGCCGAGGGTGCGGAGTGATACATCGGCCCGTTCATCAGCACGACGATCGAGGGATCGGCCTTCAGGCCCCAGAACATCGCGGCCTCCTGGGCCGCCGCCGCCATCTGCTCGGGCGAGCTCGGCTGGCGGCGCACACCCTTCGGCCGTCCCGTGGTGCCCGACGTATAGATCATGCTGCCACGGGCGGCAGCCGGCGGTGCTGTGCGCGGCGCCGAAGCCGCCACAAAGGCGTCCCATGGCCCGATGCCGGCCGGCACGCTGCGTTTCTCGACCGGCACGCCATAAGCCGTAGCGATCTCGTGGGGCGTCGGCACGGCGAAGACCTTCACGCCTTCAGGAACGCCGCTCGCGATCTGCGCCAGCAGGTCGGTGTGGGCGACCAGCACCTTGGCGCCGCAATCCTTCAGAATGTAGCCCGCCTCCTCCGGCGTAAAATGCCAGTTGATCGGCACGGCATAGGCGCCGAGCTGACTCGCCGCCTGGTTGACCTCGAAGGTCGGGAAGTCGTTGCGCAGCATGAGGGCGACGCTGTCGTCCTCGCCGATGCCGAGATCCGCGAAGCCGCCGGCGGCGCGCGCCGCATTGACCTGGATGTCGGCCCAGCTCCTGAAGCGCTCGCCCGCGGTAACACCAGCCGTCATTTCCTCTTTCCCGTCTTCACAGGCGCCTTGGCGGCCGCACCGCCGAACATCAGACCACCGACGAAGCCTGCGAGGGCGCGATGGTCGGGGCCGTTTTGGAGCATACCCGCCTGCTGCAGCATGACGACGCCGTGCGTCGCCGCCCACATCGCCCAGCCGAACATCAGCGGATCGACGCCGAGAATGCCCGCCCTGGCCATGTCCTCGGCCTGGCGCGTGATGAATCCTCGCGCGCGCGTCGCCTCGCGCAGCAGGTCCGGATGGCTGTCGTCGATCGGCTGGTCGATCTCGAACATGATGCGATAGGCATGCGGATGCCTGGTCGCGAAATCGAGGTAAGCGCCTCCCACCAGTCGCGCCCGGTCCATAGGGCTCGTCCCCTTCATCGCCGCCGTCTCGAGCGCGTCGGCAAACCGCGCGAAGGCCTCCGCGCGCACGGTCGCGAGGATGTCGGCCTTGTCCTTGAAGTAGCGGTAGGGCGTCTTGGGGCTGCAGCCCAGCGCCTCGGCAAGCTGGCGCATGGTGACGCCCTCATAGCCGAAGCGCGCGAAGCGCTCGGTCGCGACCTTGCACAATTCGGCGCGGAAGTCGGCGATATCCTGGTCGGTCAGATAGCGGGGCATGAGGGTCTTTCCATACACACCGTGTACGGAAAAGCACCCCCGCCGTCAAACCTCGTCGTCCGTCAGGCGGTTTCGGCGAACAGCTCGCGGCCGATCAGCATGCGGCGGATCTCGCTGGTGCCGGCGCCGATC
>CAYRBQ010000588.1:0-3035 GCA_964422305.1 uncultured Reyranella sp.
CCTGACAGAAGGGCACGCCGCATTGCGAGCAGCGCGCCGCCTGCTCGGCAGCCTTCTCGGTGGCGAAGGCCTGGTAGATCTCGTCGAAGTCGCGACGGCGCTCGGAAGCCGGCCGCTTGTCGGGCATGGCTTGCGGCGTTCCGACGAACTTCAGCATCCTCTCGGCCATCCCCGGCCCCCTCGGACAAATTGTGAAATTTTATTACGCAAGAAGCGCGCCGACCGCGCCTTTGCTGCGTTGTTGATCGGGTTAGACCACGCCCAGCAACTATAGTCAATACTATTGACCTATATTTCAGAGCCGGGAACACACCATCAGAGCAAGAGCCGCAGATCGATTCGGTTACCAGCTTATTAGTTCCGATATATGACCAATAAAGATGGCCAAGATCAATCAGTTACGAGCAGTAGTCTGAAAATCAGGCGGGAGCGTGCTGGTTGTAGCGGCCACCCAGCCGGTACCGGTCCAGGTACATCGGCAGGATGGCTTCGGCGGCGGTCGGCGTGATTCCGAGCGCTGCGAGACCGGGCGCGCCCGGGCGGGCGACGTTGTCGGTGACGAGCAGGTCGACCTGGTCGTGGGTCAACGGCGGTACCGGCAGGAACTCCGCGAAGAAGCCCGCGATCTTCATCAGGCCGGCCGGCACACCGATGATCGGCTTGTCGCGGGCGATCTCGCGCAGCACCAGGGCCGCGATCTCGCGATAGGTGTAGACGCGCGGTCCGCCCAGCTCGAACACGGTCTTGGCGGTCTCCGGCCGCTTCAGCACGGCGGCGACGGCGGCGCCGACATCGCCCACGAACACCGGCTGCACCTTGGCAGTGCCGCTGCCCACGACGGGCACGAACGGCGCCTTGGCCGCGATCTGGGCCATGCGGTTGAACATCGCGTCCTCGGGCCCGAACACGACGCTCGGCCGCAGGATGGTGGCGCTCTCGAAGCCCGCGATGATGGCGTCCTCGGCGTCGATCTTGGAGCGCACGTACTTGTTGGTCGAGTTGCGCTGGTCCGCACCGATGCCCGACATGTGTACCAGCCGCTGCGCGCCCGCCGCCTTCGCCGCGTCGGCGATGGCGCGTGCGCCCTCGACATGTACCGTCTGGTAGCGCTGGCGGCCGCGCTGGAAGGGGATGCCGGCAGCGTTCACGACAGCCTGGCTGCCGGCGACCGCGGCTGCGACCGACCTGGCGTTCCGGAGGTTGGTCCGCATCACGGTCACTTGGCCCACATCGCCCGCGGTCTTGGTCCGCTCGGCGAGCTCGATGCGACGGCAGGCGACCCGTACCCGCAGCCCTTCCTGCGCCAGTGCCCGCACGATGGCGCGACCGACGAAGCCGCTGCCGCCAAAGACCGTGACCTGCTTGATGCTCATGGGATGCTGCCTATAGCCCAACGCCGCCGGGGCGCAAGAGCGGTGCGATTCCGGTCCGGTTGACATCGGCGCGGGTCGGCCGTAACTCAGCGCCCGCACTAGCCCGCATGCCGTGCCCAGGTGGCGGAATTGGTAGACGCACTAGTTTCAGGTACTAGCGCCGCGAGGCGTGGAAGTTCGAGTCTTCTCCTGGGCACCATGCAGGGCAGTCGGAGCACCCTATAATGGCGATCAGCCTTCATCGCGGCGACCTTCCCGCGGACCTGTCGTTCGGCCCGATCGTGGCGATCGACACGGAAACCATGGGCCTCAACCCGCACCGCGACCGGCTCTGCCTCGTGCAGCTCTCCGGAGGCGACGGCAACGCCCATCTGGTGCAGATTCCGAAGGGTCCGGTGAAGGCGCCACGGCTGGCGGCGCTGCTGGCTGATCCGAAGGTGCTGAAGCTCTTCCATTTCGGCCGCTTCGATATCGCCGCCCTCGAGCTTGCGCTCGGCGTACGCTGCGAGCCGGTCTATTGCACCAAGATCGCCGCCCGTCTGGTGCGCACCTTCACGGATCGCTTCGGCCTCAAGGACCTCTGCAAGGAACTGCTGGGCGTCGATCTTTCCAAGCAGCAGCAGACCTCCGACTGGGGCGCCGACAGCCTGAGCGACGAGCAGCTTGCCTACGCCGCTTCCGACGTGCTGCACTTGCACGCGCTCAAGGCCAAGCTGGATGCGCTCCTGGAGCGCGAGGGGCGGCGCGAGCTGGCCGAGGCGGCGTTCCGCTTCCTGCCGTCCCGTGCCCGGCTCGATCTGGCAGGTTGGCCGGAAACGGATATTTTCGCTCATTGAAATATGAGCCGTGCTGACTTTGGCACGGTTCTTGCTTAAGACTGCTCATCAGGGGGTCAGCCGACCCTTGGGTGGGGGTGTCATGCGTATCGGACCGAGTCTCATCCTGGCGTCGCGTCAGACACTGGCGATGACGCCGCAGCTTCAGCAGGCCATCAAGCTGCTGCAGTTCTCGCACCTCGAACTCGCCGCCTTCATTCAACAGGAACTCGAGAAGAACCCGCTGCTCGCCGAGGGCGCGCCCGAGGATGGCGTCGCTGCGGAGAGCGACACACCGGTCGTCGAGACCCCGCGCGACACCGCCGAAGCGCTGGCTGCCGCCGCCCCCGCCCTGGCCGATGCCGACGAGCGCTGGACCCGCGAGCACGCCGATCGTGGCGGTGACGGCACCGCAAGCCGCGCCGGCCAGCGCGAGGACGCGCCCGACGCCCTCGATTTCGTGGCCGAACGGCCGCAGTCGCTGGCCGCCCATGTGCTGGCCCAGCTCGAGCTGATGTTCGACAACCCCGCCGAACGGCGGATCGCGCTGAAGCTCGCCGAAGGCCTCGACGAGGCGGGCTACTGCCGTCTCGAAGCGGCCGCGGTCGCCGAGGCCGTGGCGACCGACATCGCCATCGTCGAGACGATCTGGGCGCGGCTGCGCCAGATGGAGCCGGCCGGGCTCTTCGCGCGCACCGTCGCGGAGTGCCTCGGTGCGCAGCTCGCCGAGCGCAACCGTCTCGATCCGGCGATGAAAGCGCTGCTCGCCAACCTCGATCTCGTGGCCGCCGGCGAGCTCGGCCAGCTCCGTCGCCGCTGCGGCGTCGACGACGAGGATCTGCGCGAC
>CAYRBQ010000589.1:0-3033 GCA_964422305.1 uncultured Reyranella sp.
GGAGGAGAGGCCGAGCGAGGCGCCAAGCGGCGTGGCCGTGTTGACCCTGGTGTTGGCTCCGGGCATGTCGAGCGCGCCGCCGGTCGGCAGGCCGGGCGGCAGCGGCTTGGCGCGCAGCGGACCGCCGGCGCCCTGCGGCTTGCCGGCATACATCGGCGGCGGCTGGTCGAACGGATCGGCGCGCAGGCCAAAGCCGGACGAGATGGAGACCGTCTCGAGCGGCATGCGCATCGAGGGCGGTGTCGCGGCCTGTCCGTTGGCCTGCCAGAAGCGCTCGCCACCATCGCGCGAGCGGAAGCGGTGGATGGCGACGGTGCCCTTCGCCATGCGCAGCTCGACCCACAGGGCGCGGCCGACATCGAGCGGCGCCCCTTCGGCGGTGAATTCCTGCTCGAAGCGCACATGGAAGCGGTCGCCGTCGCGGATGTCGCTGTCGAGGTCGACGATGGCGCCGAGCGCCTGCAGCACCTCGAGCATCGCCGGCGCCGGCACACCGGCCGCCACGGCCGAGGCCGCGAAGGAGCGGCCGACCACGACGCCCGAAATCCCGCGCTGGCGCTCGAACGGAAGGTAGGCCTTCAGGCGGGCCTCCTCGTTGTCGTCACCGAGCAGGCGTTCGGCCACGACACGGCCCTCGGCCAGGACTTCCTCTGCGACCGGACCGTCGCTCGGCGGCGGCGGGACGGCGGGCCCGATCGCCACCAAGAGCGGCTGCGGCGCCATCGGCTGGCGGTCGAAGCCGAAGGACACGGCGCGCGAGACCAGCCCGTCGACCGACACGAAACCCATGAAACGGAGATGGTCTTCGAGGCCGACAAAGGCCTTCATCTGCGCCGCTGTCGGCGGCTCCTGGCGGCCGAGGAGCCACTCCTCCGCGACGACGCCCGCATCCTCGATATGCGCCCGCTCCACCCACGCCCAATCGCCGGCGGCGCCCGGGGACGTCGTGGCGAAGAGCAGCGAGGCGGCGAAAGCCGCAGCGATCGATGGCCGTTTCATTCCACCGCGATCTGTTGGACGTCGATCTGTCGGACTTGCGATTTCTAGCGCCTGCGTCTGCTCACGGCATGTGATCAGTGCGTGATCCGGGACTTTACCGCACCTGCCCGACGGGTTTCCATGCCCGGACACGCTTTTCCGCCTCGGCGATTTGCGCAGGGGTCATGCGCTTGGCGAGCGTCGCCAGGTCCTTCCTGGCCTGGTCGAGCCGGTCCTGGTTCTTGGCCGTGTAGCGGTCGATCGCGAGCTGGATCCACTTGTATGCCTCGATGTCGTCGCGCGGCGGGATGCCCTCGCCGAAGCCCAGCATGAAGCCGATGTCGTTCTGCGCCCGCGCGTAGCCCTGCTTGGCGGCCGCGAGGTAGAGGCGTGCCGCCTCGGTGTGGTTGCGCGGCACGCCCTCCCCGCTCCAGTACATGGCGCCGAGCAGGGTCTGCGCCTCGGCGACGTTCTTGCCGGCCCACACCTTCCAGATGCGCACCGCCGTGGCCATGTCCTTGCGTTCGTAGGCGGCAGCGGCCTCGCGCATCTGCTCTTCGAAGGTCTTCGCCGATGCCGGCGTCGCCACGGCCGCCAGAACGAGCGCCAGAAGCGCCGACAGGAAGGGTTTCATGGACCGACCATATGACGGCAGCGGGCTGCAACTGCAACAGGACGAGGTCCGTTGAGCGGGAAGACGGACTTCAAGGAGGCGTTCATGGCCGAGACGGTTCACTATCTGCATGCACCCGCGCGGGAACTGGACGATCACCAGGCAACGTTCCGCAGTTTCAGCAAGCTCGTCCTGTTCTCCGTGCTGCATGTCGGGCTCGCGCTGGCATGTCTCGCCCTGGCCTTCCTCGGCCATGTGCCGGTGCTGGCGCTTCTCCTGGGCCTCGGTGGAACGATTGCGATGATCGTCGCATTCGTCATGGCGGGCTGAACGGTCTTCAAAGGAGGGAGCGGCTGCACTAAGGTTGCAGCGCGCTCCTGCCGGGGCGCATCGAGGAGAGACCACATGCGCCGTCCCGGCCGCCGTTCCGCGCTCGCAGCGCTCGCCCTGCTCGCAGCACTCCCCGCCCCGTCGCACGCCCAGATCCTGCCGCCCGACTCCATGCAGAAGGTCGAGATCCTGCTCGACTGGAAGGCGCTGCCGACCTTCGCCGGCTTCTATCTCGCCAAGGAAATGGGCGCCTTCGAGCGCCGCGGCCTCGACGTCACCTTCGCCGAGACGCAGGGCGCGCTGTCGGCGGCGGCCAAGATCGGCGAGGGCAAGCAGTACTGGATCGGTTCCTCCAGCGGCATCGCCACGGCGATCGGCGTCTCCAAAGGCCTGCCGATCAAGAGCCTCGCCGTCTACTACCAGAAGACCCCGACCGTGATCTTCACGCGCGGCGAGGATCGCATCGCCCATCCGCGCGATCTCTACGGCAAGACGCTCGGCCTCGTGCCGGGCAGCATCACCAACGAGGAGCTGCGCGCCCTGATCGTCGCCAACAAGCTCGAGCCCGACAGGATCAAGACCGTCCCCGTCGACTGGAACGCCTACGACCTCGTCGAGAAGAAGGTCGATGCGCTGATCGACTACGACGAGATGGCGCCGTCCGAGCTGATCGCCGAGGGCCGGCGCATCACCATGATCCGCCTCAGCGACTTCGGCGTGCGCGCCTACAGCCTCAACCTGATCGTCAACAGCGCGGCCTGGGCCGACCCGGCCAGGCGCGAGATCGCCAGGAAGATCGAGGACGCGGTGCAGGAGGGCTACAACATGGTGAAGGAGCGCCCGGGCGACGCCGCCCTGCACTTCTCCCGCATGTTCCCTCGCCTGGCGCCGCGCTACGTCGACCGCAGCATGGTGACGGTGGCCCAGCAGCTTTCAGTGCCGCCGACCGGCCAGCAGACCCGCGCCGGCTGGGAGTCGACCCTCAAGACGCTGGAGCAGCTCGGCCTGCTGGCCAAGCCGATCACCGTCGACGACGTGGCGATCTTCGATTAGGACCGCGCTTGGCACATGTGACTTTTACTTCTCCTCCCCCGTTTCGGGGGAGGTGGCCC
>CAYRBQ010000590.1:0-3032 GCA_964422305.1 uncultured Reyranella sp.
GCGGCCGAGCGCATCGGGCTGGTACGCATGATGCGGTCCCGGAGCTTCCGCGCCTTCGCGGAGGCGCTCGCGGGTCGCAAGCTGTCGTCGGGCTGGGGCCTGCAGGTGCTGCGCTACGGGCCGGGCGACTATGCCGGCCCGCACAACGACCATCATCCCGAGAACAAGGATGCGAGGGGCGGCTACGTCGATCTCCATCTTGGCCTCTGCGGGCCGGGAGTCGCGCACCAGTGGCTGGTCTACAGTCGCGCCGGCCATTTCGGCGAGATCGTCTCGGTGGCAAAGCCCGCGGCGGTGACGGCGTACCGCCTGCCATTCTGGCACTACACGACGCCGCTCGTCGGCACGCCCGGCGCCGGGCGCTGGGTCCTTCTGGGGACGTTCCTCTACCGTTAGGCGTTCGTCGGCTTCTTCCAGGTGGCGGCGCGCTCCAGCAGGCGCTGCGCGCGGATGACGATGGGCAGGTCGATCATCTTGCCCTCGAAGGCGACGGCGCCTTCGCCGGCTGCCACGGCGGCATCGAACGCAACGAGCAGGCGGCGGGCGTGGTCGAGCTCGGCTTCCGAGGCGCCGTACTCCTCGTTGATGATCGGCACGTGCGCGGGATGGATGCAGGTCGCCGTCGTGAAGCCCAGCGCTCGGCCGCGCTTCAGGCCGGCGCGATAGGACTCGAGATCGTTGATGTTGGCGAGCTGGCCCATCGAGCCCATCGGGAGGATTCCGGCGGCGCGACACGCCGCGAGCCCCTGCATGGCGAAGACGTACATCGAATCGGCCGATGGCGTGGCGCCGAGTTCGGTCGCCATGTCCTCGCCGCCCACCGACATGCCGGCCATGCGTGGCTCGCGGGCGATGGCGAAGAGATGCGGCAGCGCCGCCGGTTCCTCGATCAGGACGAGGAAGCGCGTGTGGCCGATCTCCATGCCGAGGGCGGCCTCGCGGGCGGTGACCAGCTCGGCCAGCAGCCGGACATGCTCGGGCCCCATGACCTTGGGCAGCATCAGCGCCGAGACGCCCGGCATCACGGCCGCCGCGATGTCGGGCACGACGAGCTCTAGCGGTCGGTTGATGCGCACCACGACGTCTGCGCCCGCCTCCGAGACCCTCGGCACCGCCGCGGCGATCGCCTCGCGCGCGGCCGCCTTGTTGGCCGGAATGATCGAGTCCTCGAGGTCGAGGATGATCGCGTCGGCGCCTCTGGTGTGTGCCTTGGCGACGAAGCGCTCGGCCAGCACCGGCACGAACATCAGGGAACGCCAGTTGGGCTGCGGCCGAGTCGAATGCGATGAGGACATCAGCGGACTCCGAGAGGAACGACGGTGATCGAGTTCTGCGGACTGCCTTCTATCACGCGGTCGGTGTAGGTGAGGTAGACAAGGGCACGGCGTTTCGGATCGTAGAAGCGCACGACCTGGGTGGTCTTGAAGATCAGCGAAGCGCGCTCGCTGAAGACCTCGTGCGGGCTCCTGGCCTTTTCGGCCTTGGCGGCGTCGATCGGCCCAACCTGGTGACAGGAGATCGAGGCATAGGGCGGATCCTCGGCCACGCCCAGCATGCCCTTGATCCCGCCGGTGCGGGCGCGGGAGATGTAGCAGGTGATGCCCGGGATGTCGGGATCGTCGAACGCCTCGACCACGATCTTGTCGTTGGGGCCCAGCCACTTGAAGCGATAGCCGACCGAGCCGATCTCCTCCTCCGCCGCGGCGGGCAGGGCGAGCACAAGGACGAGAAGGGCGAGGACGGTACGCAACATGTCAGGCTCCTTTCACAGGGGCGCGCGTGGCAAGGAACAGGCCGGGCAGCACCAGCGCGGTTCCCACAAGATGGTACCAGTGCGGCGCCTCGCCAAGCGTCAGCCAGGCCAGCAGGCCGACATACAGCGGCCCGAGATACATCGAGACGCTGGTGACCGAGGGTCCGAGCTCCCGCACGCAGTAGCCGAACGCGCCGTAGGCGCCGACGCCGGGAATGACCGCAAGCACGATCCAGATGGTCCAGGTACGCCAGTCGCCGAAGTCCGGTCCGGCCCACAAGGCGGCCTCGCCGATCGCGAAGGGCAGCAGCACCAGCGAGCCCGCAAAGGAGATCGCGCAGAGCCGCGTCAACGGATCGAGCGCGCTCGGCCGGTGCTTCAGCAGCACGGAGTAGAGGCCCCAACAGGCCGAGGCCGCGGCGATCCAGAGATCGCCTTCGGTGAACTGCACGGAGAGCAGGTTGCCGACACGGCCCTTGGCGAACACCGCCGCGACACCGGCGAGGCAGAGCGCGATGCCGGCGATGCGGGCCGTCGTCAGCCTCTCGCGATAGAGCAGGCGGCCCAGCAGCACGACCAGGATCGGCGAGGCGGCGTAGATCAGCCCGATGTTGAGCGCGGGCGTGGTGCGGCCGCCGATATAGACCCAGGCGCCGCAGATCCACATGCCGAGCGCGCCCAGCATCAGGAGATCCGGCCATTCGCGCGCCAGCGCATGGCGATGACGGACGAGACGCGGCCAGACGAAGGGAAGGAGCAGGGCGGCGACCAGGAACCAGCGGCCGAGCGCCAGCGCGTTGGGCGGCACGAAGGTCGCGTAGCGCGCCATCAGCATGTTGACGGAGAACATCGCCGGCGAGAGCAGCAGCAGAGCCCAGGCAATGCGACGACGGTTGAGGAACGACACGGCACCCCTGCTCAGGCGGCGCGCAGTCCTTCCTTGGGAACCTCGCCGCCGGCCTCCTTCACCGCCTCACGATACTCCTTCTCGGAGCTGAAGGGGGCGACCTTGGGGAAGTCCTTCTTGGCGCCGCGGCGGATCTCGCCGGTCGAAGGCGTCACGATCAGCAGCTCGCCGCGCCGACCGAGCAGCGGGATCTCGCGCTTCCAGCGCGAGTAGACGCGGCGCGCTGAGGCGGAAAAGTCGACGTAGGTCGTGAACTCGCTGTGGTCCTTGACGAACAGCGCCTCGTAGGTCGCGATGAATTCCTTCACGAACTCGGCGTCGACGATCTCGAGGTTGGACATCATCCAGCAGCGGTCCTCGAACACCCAGTAG
>CAYRBQ010000591.1:0-3023 GCA_964422305.1 uncultured Reyranella sp.
CCGCGACCGCAGCCGCTTCGCCGACTGCCGCACGCGTCTCAACGAATCGCCTCTGGGCGCGGCGGCGCTCGCGGGCTCGCCGCATCCGATCGATCCGCGCAAGACCGCGAAGGCTCTGGGCTTCGACCGGCCGATGGCCAATTCGCTCGATGCGGTGTCCGACCGCGACTACGTCATCGAGTTCATCGCCGCCGCCTCGACCACGGCCGTGCACCTGTCGCGCCTCTCCGAGGAGATCGTGATCTGGTGCTCCGCCCCATTCCGCTTCATCGCGCTGTCGGATGCCTTCACGACCGGCAGCTCGATCATGCCGCAGAAGCGCAACCCCGACGCCGCCGAGCTGACGCGCGCCAAGGTCGGCCGCATCGTCGGCGCCTTCGTGGCGCTCTGCACCATCCTGAAGGGCCTGCCGCTGACCTACGGCAAGGACATGCAGGAGGACAAGGAACCGCTGTTCGACGCCGCCGATTCGCTGGAACTCGGGATCGCTGCGATGACCGGCATGATCCGCGACCTCAAGGCCAATCCGGAGCGCATGCGCGCCGTCGCCTCGGCCGACTATTCCGTGGCGACCGATCTCGCCGATTGGCTGGTGCGCACGGTGGGCCTGCCGTTCCGCCAGGCCCATCACGTGACGGGCCGCCTGGTCGGCATCGCCGCCGACAAGGGCATCGACCTCGACAAGCTGTCGCTCGCCGAGATGCAGGCGGTGGAGCCGCGCATCGATCGTGGCGTCTATCGCGTCCTCACGGTCGAGGCGTCGGTGGCGGCCCGCAAGAGCCTCGGCGGCACGGCGCCCGCGAACGTGGCGCGCGCGGTCAAGGAAGCCCGTCGCCGTTTCCTGGGACGCGGCCGATGAGCTTCTTCGAGTACCGCAACGGCGAGATGCACGCCGAGGGCGTCGCGCTCGCCCAGATCGCGGCCCAGGTCGGCACGCCGTTCTACTGCTACTCGGCGGGCGCCCTGCGCGCCGGCTGGAAGGAGTTCGCCGACGCCATCAGGGGCATGAACGCCCCCCATGGAGCCAGCATCTGCTATGCCATGAAGGCCAACAGCAACCTGGCCGTCATCCGCCTGTTCGGCGAGCTGGGCGCCGGCGCCGACATCGTCTCGGTGGGCGAGATGAAGCGGGCGCTGGCCGCCGGCATCGCGCCGGGGCGCATCATCTATTCCGGCGTGGGCAAGAAGCCGTCGGAGCTGATGGCCGCCCTGCAGGCGGGTGTGGGCCAGATCAACGTCGAGAGCTCGGCCGAGCTCGAGACGTTGAACGCCGTCGCGGGTCAGCTCGGCGTCAAGGCGGCTATCGCCATCCGCGTGAACCCCGACGTCGATGCCAAGACGCACGCCAAGATCACGACGGGGCGCAAGGAGAACAAGTTCGGCGTCGACATCGACCTGGCGCGCGAGGCGTTCGCGCTGGCCGGCAAACTGCCGAACCTGAACGTGGTCGGCGTGGCCATGCACATCGGCTCGCAACTCACCTCGGTCGATCCCTACCGCGACGCCATCGTGCGGGTGCGCGAGCTGATCGGGCAGCTTCGCCAGGACGGCCACACTATCGAGCGCTTCGACATCGGCGGCGGCCTGGGGATCGTTTACGCCGACGAGAAGCCGCCCTCGATCGCCGATTTCATGACCGTGGTGAAGCGCGAGACCGAAGGGCTCGGCTGCGAGCTCACCTTCGAACCCGGTCGCCGGCTGGTCGGCGAGGCGGGCGTGCTGGTGAGCGAGGTGATCCTCGTGAAGCCCGGCGTTTCCAGGACTTTCGTCATCGTGGATGCGGCGATGAACGACCTGATCCGGCCGACCCTCTACGAGGCCTGGCATGAGATCCAGCCGGTGCGTGCGCCACGCCCCGATGCCGCCACGATCCGCTGCGATATTGTCGGTCCAATCTGTGAGTCGGGCGATTTTCTCGCACAAAACCGTGACCTGGCCCCGCTTTCTGCCGCCGACCTCATCGTGATACGCTCGGCGGGTGCCTATGGGGCGGTCATGGCGTCGAGCTACAACAGCCGCCCGCTGGCTCCGGAAGTGATGGTGGATGGCACGCGGTTTGCGGTGACGCGCCCGAGGCCGACCATCGAGGAGATGATCTCCACCGAGCGGTTCCCGCCCTGGATGGAGCCGAAGAAGGTCTAAAGCGTAAAGGAAGGCGATGGACGCCAGCCAGAGCACCCCGACTTTCGAAGCCTCCGGACTGGGGCGCAAGATCGGCGTGGCGCGGGCGGCGTTGGCTTGGGAGAGCCTGTGGCCCCGCCTGGTGCCGCTCCTGTCCTTCGTGGCGCTTTTCGTCGCCGCCGCCCATCTCGACGTCTTCGCCGGCCTCGACCCGTGGGTCCACACCGGCATCCTCGCCGCCCTGGCTATCGGTTTCGCAGGCCTCGCCTGGTGGACGCTGCGTGATTTTGCCTGGCCCGCGCGGGAAGCTGCGATCCGCCGGCTCGAGCGCGACAGCGGCGTGCCGCACCGCCCGCTGGTGGCGGTTGAGGACAAGCTCGCCGCCGGTTCCTCGGACCCGATGGCTGCGGCGCTATGGGAAGCCCATCGCCGCCGTGAGGCCGAGCGTCTGGCCGGCCTCAGCAACAGGCCGGCGCATCCGGGTCTCGCCGTCCTCGATTCATGGGCGCTGCGGTTCGTGCCGGTGCTGGCGCTGGTCGTGGCGCTGGCCATGGCCGGCGGCTGGCGCAGCGACCGCATGGCCGCCGCCGTGACCCCGGCCTTCCCGCCGCCGCCGCCGGTCGTGGCAAACCTGTGGATCGCGCCGCCCGCCTACACCGGCAAGCCGCCGGTCTATCTGGACATGGCCGACAAGGACAAGCTTCTGCGCGTTCCGGTCGGCAGCAAGATCGCGGGCTTCGTCGACGATGTGCGCGGTCGCAAGCCGCCGCTCCTTGCCATCGACGGCAAGAGCACCGAGTTCGCGACCGTCAGCAAGGGCAAGTACCAGGTCGAGCAGGTCATCACCGAGGGCAAGCAGATCGCGCTGCAGGCGCGCGGCGACGAGCAGGCGCGCTGGAAGC
>CAYRBQ010000592.1:0-3020 GCA_964422305.1 uncultured Reyranella sp.
GCCGCCGAGCTTCTTGGTGAAGCGCTCGGCGTAGTAGAGCGGGCTCGGGCGGCCGGCATACTGGGTCAGGAGATACTTGAGCTCGCCCTGGAACTGCGGATCGACCTTGGCCTCGTTGTAGGCCTGCTCGAGCTCGAGGATCAGCGGCATCAGCGTCTCGGCGACGTAGCGGCCGCCGAAAATGCCGAAATGGCCGCGCTCGTCCGGGCCGGTGCGAAAACTGTTGGGCGTGGTGGGCATAGCTCTTCCTGTCGGGACGGCGGACTTAGCAGTCCCGGCAGGGGTCGGTCAAAAGGCCCGAAACGCCCTAGATCTTCTTTTTCTTGGCCGCTTTCTTCTTGGCCGCCTTGGGCTTGGGCGCGGCCTTGCGCTTGTCCGCCGGCTTGGCGGCAGCAGCGCGCGGCGCGGGCGCGTCCTCGATCTCGACGATCACCTCGATCTCGACCGGAATGCCGCGCGGCAGCGAGCCGACGCCGACTGCCGACCGGGCGTGCCGGCCGCGATCGCCGAACACGTCGACGAAGAGATCGGAGCAGCCGTTGATCACCTCCGGCTGGCTGCCGTACTCCGACGTCGCGTTGACCATGCCCAGGACCTTGACGATGCGCTTCACGCGGTCGAGGTCGCCGAGTTCCGCCTTGAGGACGGCGAGGATGCTGAGACCGGTCTCGCGCGCGAAGCCGTATCCCTGCTCGATGGAGAAATCGCGGCCGAGTTTGCCCACCGGCAGCGGCTTGCCCGGCAGCCCGGGACCCTTGCCTGCGAGATAGAGCAGGTTACCCGTGCGCACCGCGTTCACGTAGCTGGCCATCGGCGAGGTCGGCTGGGTGAGCTCGATGCCGAGTTCCTTGAGCCGCTGTTCGGTCTTCATGAATGTCCTTCCCTCAGAGCGCCTTCACCCGGTCGAGGAAGGCACGGATCAGTTCGATCGATTTCACACCGCGACTGGATTCGACGCCAGAGGAAACGTCGACGATCGGCGCGACGGTCACCCTCACCGCCTCGGCGACGTTGTCCGGCGTCAAGCCGCCCGCGAGCATCCACGGTACCGGCACCTTCGTGCCGGAGAGGAACGTCCAGTCGAAGGACTTGGCGTTGCCGCCGGGCAGCGTGCCGTCGGCGGCATCGAACATCAGGTAGTCGACGACACCGGCATAGGCCGCGATGGCGCGCCCGATGTCTGCGGGGCTCGCGACCTTGATCGCCTTCATCGCCTGCTTTCCCGTGCGCGCCTTCAAAGCGGCGACTCGCTCGGGCGTCTCCGAGCCATGGAGCTGCAGCATGTCGATCACGCCGGTGCCGACCCGCGCGTCGATCAGCGCGTCGTCGGGATCGACGAACAGGCCGACACGCCCCACACCCTTCGGTACGCGCCCACCTAACGACTTCAGGAGATCGAGCGACTCGATGTGACGCGGCGAGCGCGGAAAGGTGACGAAGCCCACCCAGCTTGCGCCGGCCTGGACCGCAGCATCGAGCGTCTCGGGCGTCGAGAGGCCGCAGATCTTGGCCGCGACGCTCACAGGTCGTTGACGCCGGCCTCGCGCGCGATGGCCTCGGCCGCCACGCGCGGATCGGCTGCCTTGTAGATCGGCCGGCCGACCACGAGATGCGTGGCGCCGAGGCTGACGGCCTCGCGCGGCGTCATGGCCCGCTTCTGGTCGTTGGCGTCGCTGCCCACGGGACGGATGCCCGGCACCATCAGCACGAAGTCGCGGCCGCACTGCTTGCGGAGCGCGGCGATCTCGTGCGGCGAGCAGATGCAGCCGTCGAGTCCCGCCTCGCGCGCCAGCGCAGCGAGCCGCAGCACCTGGTCGGACGGCTCGGCATCGACCCCTGTCGCCACGAGGTCGGACTTGTCGAGCGAGGTCAGCACCGTGACGCCCAGCAGCTTCGCCCGCGGCACGCCGAGCTTGGCGGCCTGGTTGCCAGCCTCGTCGACGGCCGCCTTCAGCATGTCGCGTCCGCCGCTCGAATGGATGGTGATGTAGGTCGGCGCGAGATCGGCCACGGCGCGGATGCCGCCCGCCACCGTATTCGGGATGTCGTGCAGCTTGAGGTCCAGGAAGAAGCCCACGCCCGTCGCGCGGACCGGCGCCGGGAAGGCGTAGCGGATGCCGGGCGAGCCGTGGGCCAGGAAGAATTCCAGCCCCAGCTTGATGCCGCCGACCGCCGGCTTGGGAGCGCCCCCGATCGACTGGATGAGCCTGGCCGCTCCCTCGAGATCGGTGGTGTCGACGCCGCAGTAGACGGGATTGGCAGAGGCTTTCATGGCGGGCGCAACCTAGAGGCAGCCCTTGTGGGCAGCAATCAGGAACTGCGGACCCTGCCGACGGCATCCTTCCAGCCGGCATAGCGCCGATCGCGCGAGGCGGCGTCCTCGGCCGGCCTGAACGCCCGGTCGAGCGCCCAGGTCGCCGACAGGGCTTCCAGCGAGGGCCACAGGCCCGCCTTCAGGCCGGCCAGGAAGGCCGCCCCCAAGGCCGTGGTCTCGGTCACCTGCGGCCGCTCGACGGGCGTGCCGACCGTGTCGGCCAGGCGCTGCATCAGCCCGTCGTTCACCACCATGCCGCCGTCGACCCGGAGCTCGTCGATCTGGGCGCCGTCGCCGCGCATGGCGTCGACCAGATCGCGGGTCTGGTAGCAGACGGAATCGAGCGTGGCGGCGGCGATCTCGGCCTGCCCCGAATCGCGGGTGAGGCCCAGAATGGCGGCCCGCGCACCGGGATCCCAGTAAGGCGCGCCGAGGCCCACGAAGGCCGGCACGACATAGACGCCGTGGCCGTCCTTGGCCTTGGCGGCGACCGCCTCGATGTCGGAGGATTTCTCGATGAGCTTCAGCCCGTCGCGCAGCCACTGCACGGCAGCCCCCGCGATGAAGATGCTGCCCTCGAGCGCATAGGTCCGCTTGCCGTCGAGCTGATAGGCGATGGTGGTGAGCAGACGATGGCGCGAATGCACGGCCATGCTGCCGGTGTTTAGGATCGCGAAGCAGCCGGTGCCGTAGGTCGCCTTCACCA
>CAYRBQ010000593.1:0-3011 GCA_964422305.1 uncultured Reyranella sp.
GGCGGCGCCAGGATTCGGACTCGTCGTTGCGTCAGGCATGGGTGTGGACTCCCGATGAGGTCGATGGCGCGGGGTTTGGACCTCCGCGCACCCCGCCGGTGGAAGGCTGGGGGCGGGCGGGTATCGCCCGATCGCAGAGGGCAGTCAACGCGGCGTTGACGCGGGCGGCCCGCACTGATCCCATCGGACTGCACGCATCTTGCAGGATAGCAGGAGCGTCTGGGGGCAGCTTCGACGATCGCGATGGGAGGCATCCGATGAACGAACGTGGCTTGCGCAGTCTCGTGGGCAAGGTGAAGGCGGGCCGATTGTCCCGCCGCGGCTTCATCCGGCGGCTTGCGGCGGCCGGCCTGACGGCGCCGATGGCAACCCAGCTCCTCGCGCTCTCGGGCGTGGCGATGGCGCAGTCGAAGCCGGTCTACAAGCCGACGAGGCGCGGCGGTGGCGGCCTGCTCAAGGTCATGTGGTGGCAGGGCCCGACCTTGCTCAATCCGCATTTCGCGGTCGGCACCAAGGATCAGGATGCCTCGCGCCTGTTCTACGAGCCGTTGGCGGCCTGGGACCGCGATGGCAACCTTCGTCCCAAGCTCGCGGCCGAGATCCCGAGCCGCCAGAACGGAGGCCTCGCCGCCGACGGCAAGTCGGTGACCTGGAAGCTGAAGCGGAACGTGCGCTGGCACGACGGCACGCCGTTCACGGCCGACGACTGCGTCTTCAACTGGGAATACGCCAGGGATCCCGCGACCGCTTCGGTCACGCTGGGCTACTACCAGGACCTCGTGGTCGAGAAGATCGACCAGTACACGATCGTCGTGAAGTTCAAGCAGCCTACGCCGTTCTGGGCCGACGCGTTCGTGGGCTCGCGTGGCATGGTGATCCCGAAGCATCTGTTCGCCGATTATGTCGGCGCCAAGTCGCGCGATGCCCCGGCCAACCTGAAGCCGGTCGGCACCGGCCCCTACAAGTTCAAGGACTTCAAGCCGGGCGACCTCGTCACCGGCGAGATCAACATGGACTACCACGAGCCCAACCGGCCGCATTTCGATGCCATCGAGATGAAAGGCGGCGGCGATGCCGTCTCGGCGGCGCGTGCCGTGCTGCAGACCGGCGAGTATCACTTCGCTTGGAACATGCAGGTCGAGGACGAGATCCTCGTGCGTATGGAGAAGGGCGGCAAGGGCCGGGTCGTCATCACCCTGGGCGGCGGCATCGAGCACATGCAGCTCAACACCACCGACCCGTGGACCGAGGTCGACGGCGAGCGGTCGAGTCTCAAGACCAGGCATCCGATCCTGTCGGATCGCGCCGTGCGCGAGGCGATCTCGCTGGTGATCGACAAGAAGTCGATCCAGGACCACATCTACGGCCGCATCGGCATCGCGACCGCCAACTACATCAACAATCCCGAGCGCTTCCGCTCGAGCACCACGTCCTACGAGTTCAATGTCGACAAGGCCAACGCGGTGCTCGACAAGGCCGGATGGGTGCGCGGGCCCGACGGAATCCGCACCAAGGACGGCAAGCGGCTGAAGTTCGTTTTCCAGACCTCGATCAACCAGCCGCGCCAGAAGACCCAGGCGATCATCAAGCAGGCGGCACAGCGGGCCGGCATCGACATGGAGCTGAAATCGGTGACGGCCTCGGTCTTCTTCTCGTCCGACGTCGCCAATCCCGACACCTACACCAAGTTCTATGCCGACCTTCAGGAATACAGCAACGGCATGAACGCGCCCGACCCCGAGGTCTTCCTGCGCCAGTTCTGCTCCTGGGAAGCGGCGACCAAGGACAACAAGTGGCAGGGCCGCAACATCACGCGCTGGCAGAACCAGGAATTCGACGACACGCACAAGGCCGCGCAAACCGAGCTCGATCCGATCAAGCGCGCCGCCCTGCTGATCAAGCTGAACGAGCTTGTGGTGAACAACTATGTCGTGATCCCGCTGGTCATGCGGCCGAACGCCGCCGCCGCGGCCAACGATCTCGTGGCCGAGATCAGCGGCTGGGACAACAACACCTGGGATCTCGCGAACTGGTATCGCGACGGCTGATCTAGGAGGTCTCGCGATCCTCGTCGGGGTGGTGGAACAGCATCACCACCAGCACCGAGGACAAGGCCAGCGCGGCCATCAGCAGGAAGCCGTCGACGAAGTTGCCGCGCAGGCCGAGCACCCAGCCGGTGATCGCGGGCGCCAGGAAGCCCGCGAGCGCGAAGGCGAAGTCCATCAGGCCGAGCGCCGTGGCGGCCCGCGCCGGCACGATGTCGACGTTCACCGCGTAGTAGGCGGCGTTGGCGCCCATCGAGGCCGCGACGGCGATCGTGATGCCCACGATCGCCACCGTCAGGTCGTCGGTCAGGGCGACCGGGACGACGGCCAGCGCCGCGACGAGCTGCGTGCCTGCGATCAGGTACGAGCGGGAGACACGAAGCCGCCCTGTCGTCTGCAGCAGATGGTCCGACCAGCGGCCGAGCGCCCACAGGACGAGTGCCGCCGCCAGCCAGGGCGCCACCGTGAACAGGCCGACGGCGGCGAGGTTCAGCCCGTACTTCTTCTCGAGGTAGCTCGGCAGCCACGTCATGAAGAAGAACAGGAAGTAGCCGAAGACGAAGAACGCCCAGTAGTTGGCAAGCAGGGTGCGGTTGGTCAGCAGGGTCCTGAGCACCCGGGCCTCGGGCCATGACTTCAGCACGGCGTGCGGCGTCGCGGCGACGCCGGGCTCCTGCCGGCGGATGTGCGCCAGCTCGGCCGGGTTTACATGCCGCGAGGTCGCCGGATCGTCACGGAAGCAGAACCACCAGAGCGGCACCCAGGCCGCCGACAGCACGAAGAGCGCGATGAAGGTGAGCCGCCAGTCGAGCCAGCCGAGCAGCGAGGTGACGATCGGCCCGCCGACGGCGAGCGCCAGAGGCACTGCGAGCAGGGCGTTGGCGAGCGCCGTCGCCCGTTCGTGCGGCGAGAGCCAGGCGCTGACCGCGCCGGTCAGCGCCGGGAAGTTGGGGCCCTCCGACACGC
>CAYRBQ010000594.1:0-3009 GCA_964422305.1 uncultured Reyranella sp.
CGAGCCGCAGAACCGCCGCGTCGAGATCGTCATCCAGTAAGACGATCCGAAGCCTAGTCTTCAAGGAACGGCCGGGGGCGACCCCGGCCGTTTCCATTTTTGATATGCGCTTTTCGGGTTGGCGGGGGCCGGACCGGCCTCTATATCCGGGCGCAGGAGAGTGAATTCATGTCGCAAGTGTTGATGCCCAAGGCGACCGCCGTATGGCTGGTCGAGAATACGACCCTGACCTTCGACCAGATCTCGGCTTTCACCGGCCTGCATCCGCTCGAAGTGCAGGCGATCGCCGACGGCGAAGTTGCAGGCGGCATGACGGGACTCGATCCCACGACCAACGGCCAGCTCACCAAGGAAGAGATCAAGCGGGTGGAGGTCGATCCCGCCGCGCGCCTCAAGCTCAGTCCGCGCGACGTGCCGGAGCCCGTCGCCCGTTCGAAAGGCCCGCGCTATACGCCGGTCGCCAAGCGCCAGGATCGGCCCGACGCCATCGCCTGGTTGCTCAAGGTCCATCCCGAGCTGCAGGACAGTCAGATCGCCAAGCTGGTCGGCTCGACCAAAAACACCGTGCAGTCGGTCAAGGATCGCTCGCACTGGAACATGCAGAACGTGCGTCCGCGCGATCCGGTGACGCTGGGCTTGTGCTCGCTGAAAGATCTCAACGACGCCGTCGACAGGGCGCGTCGCAAGGCGGCCCGCGAGGACGCGGCGCGCAAGAAGGCGCTCGCCAAGGCCGGAAAGGCCGAGGAAGAGGCGGCCGCGCCGGCACCCGTCGATCCGGCCGAGGCCGATCAACCGGACGTCGACACGCAAAGCTGACTCCTCTGCCAAGTTCGCGCTCGCCTTTGCGAGCGAAGCTCGGCAGACTGCCCGCGGGTTAAGGTGCCGAAGTGCGCCGGACCCGAAGGGTAGAGGAGGAGATATCCCCATGGTCAGACTGGCAGGGGCGACTGTCGTCGCCGGCATCGCGCTCGCGCTGGCGAGCGGCGCCATCGCACAGGACAAGGTCACCGAGCTTCGCTACACGACCGGCGCGCCGGAGAAGACGCCGTGGGTGACGCCGCAGCTTCGCCGTTTCGAGCAGGACGTTGCCGAGGAGAGCGGCGGCAAGGTCAAGATCTCGTCCTTCGTCAACGCCCAGCTCGGCAACGAGCAGGACACCGTGCAGCAGGTGGCGCGCGGCCGCATCGACATGGGCGGCTTCTCCAACGGTGCCGTCGCCCTGATCGCGCCCGAGCTCGCGCTGCTCGGACTGCCGTTCTACTTCAAGAGCAATGCCGAGCAGGATTGCACGGTCGACGCCATGACCAAGCCGGTCGCCGACCTGCTGGCCAAGAAGGGCATCAAGTTCCTCGGCTGGACGGAGGTCGGCACCGCCGACATCGTCGGCAAGAAGCCCTATCTCGTGCCGGCCGACGTCAAGGGACTGAAGGCCGCATCGGCCGCCAACAAGGTGTCGGCGGCGATGTGGAGTGCGCTCGGCGCCAACCCGACCCCGATCGGCATCACGGAGATCGCGTCGGCCTTCCAGACCGGCCTCACCGACGTCAACTCGACGGTCGTCACGTTCTACCTGCCGTCGGGCCTTGCCAAGGTCGCGCCGGTCCTGTCCCGCGTCGAGCTCGCCGACGCGCCGGGCATCGTGCTGATGAACAAGGCGGTCTACGACAAGCTGCCGGCCGCCGAGCGCGCCGCGCTCGACAAGGCGATCGGCCGCCGCAGCGCCGACCAGCTCCGCAAGGAGATCCGGGGCTTCGAGGCGACGTTGCGCGACATGCATGTGAAGGCCGGCGGCACGATCGCCACGCCGACGCCCGAGCAGCGCGCGGAATGGGCCAAGGTGCTGCAGCCGGTGTGGCCGAAGATGGTCCAGGAGGTGGGCGGCGACGCGCCCAACTTCTTCAAGCAGATGGAAGCCGCCAAGGCGTCCTGCGCCAAGAAGAGCTAAGCGACACCGATGGCTGACGAGTCGGTCGCGTCCGCGCCGCCGGGCGCGGCGCGGGTGCTCGCCACCTGGCATCGCATCGAGTGCTGGGTGGCGGTGGCCTGCTTCTCCTTCATCGCTGTCATTCTCGTGCTCGACGTGTTGGGCCGCGAGCTCGTGGCGCCGCTGTTCAGGGTGCTGGGCATCGATGCCGGACCGACAGGCATCTTCGCCTCGCAGCGCTTCTCGATCTATGCGCTGGTCGTCGGCAGCTTCGCCGGCGTCGGCATCGCGACGGCGACCGGCAGCCATCTCGTGCCGCGTGTCGGCTTCGGCTGGGCGCCCGCCAGGTGGAGCCCGGCGATGGATCGGCTGGCCGACGTGATCACCGGCGGCTTTCTGCTGGCCGTGACCTGGTATGCCGCCGAGTTCGTGCAGTCGACCTACACCGCCGACCTGCGGGCCCCCGTGCTCGACTGGGTCGTGTGGCCCTTCCAGACCGCCATCCCGCTCGGCTTCCTGTCGGCGGCCTGCCGCTACTTCGTCTACGCCATCTGGCCCGACCTGCGGCCGCGGCCGCCCGAGTTCCAGGAATGACCGCTCTCGCGCTGCTGGGGCTCGTCCTCCTTCTCCTGTTCCTGCGCCAGCCGCTCCTGGTCATCCTGCTGTCGGTCGCCGGCTTCATCCACCTCGTCTGGGGACGTGGCCAGCTCGACTACATCATCGAGGACATGTGGGTAGGCCTCGACAAGGAGCTGATCCTCTCGATCCCGCTGTTCATCCTGTGCGGCAACGTCATGACTCGCGGCTCGATCGCGCAGCGCCTGATCGACATGCTCGCCGCGATGACGCGGCCGCTGCCCGGCGGCATGGCGGTGGCCTGTGTGCTGGCCTGCGCGGTCTTCGCTGCGATCTCCGGCTCCTCGATCGTCACCATGCTGGCGATCGGGTCGGTGATGTTCCCGGCGATGCGCCAGGCCGGCTACGACCTCAAGTTCACGCTGGGCGCCATCATGTCGGGCGGCACGCTCGGCATCATCATCCCGCCGTCGATCCCGATGATCATCTACGGCCTCGTTACCGAGACC
>CAYRBQ010000595.1:0-3004 GCA_964422305.1 uncultured Reyranella sp.
GGGCAGCTTCGGGTGGCGCTGCGGCGTGGCGATCGCCAGCGCCTTCAGCTTGCCCGACTGCAGATGCGGCATGACGGGCGCCATGGCGTTCATCACCAGCGGGATCTGGCCGTTGATCGCATCGGCGAGCGCCGGCCCGCCGCCCTTGTAGGGCACGTGCACCAGATCGAGGCCGACCTTGGCCTTCAGGAGCTCGTAGGTGAGATGGGGCCCACTGCCCTGCCCCGGCGTGCCGACGGCGACCTTCTGCATCTGCTCGCGCGGCATGGCGAGCAGCTCCTTCAGCGAATTGGCCGGGAACGAGGGATGCGCCACCATCACCTGCGGCGAGGCGCCGACCAGGGTGACCGGCGCGAAGCTCTTGATGGCGTCGTAGCGCGCCTTGGAATAGACCGCGGGATTGATGCCGTGCGCCACGTCGGCATAGAGGAGCGTATAGCCGTCGGCCGGCGCACGCGCGACGATCTCGGTGCCCAGCATGACGGCCGCACCGGGCCGGTTGTCGACGATGAACTGGTAGCCGCCACCCAGCTCCTGCAGCTTCTGCGCGACTAGCCGGCCGGTGAAGTCGGAGCCGCCGCCCGGCGCATAGGGCACGACGAGGCGGATCTGCTGCGAGGGATAGCTGCTCTGTGCGCGAGCGTTCGCGAGGGGCAGGACGGTGGTGGCGGCCAGGAGGCCGCGTCGGGAGAGGCAGGTCATGGCACGGAGCATACACGCTTCGTGCCAAGCCGCCCGCCTCAGCCCGGCGGCGGCATTCCCTCGAAGGCCGTCAGGGCAGGATCGACGCGATCCCAGGCGAGGCCGCGCGCGGTGAAGAACACCATCTGCGGCCGGTAGCGCGCGGGATCGTCGAGGCTCGCGGCGTGGATGGTGAAGAACTGAGGAGCTGTCGAGAAGGTCATGTAGACCGGCGTGCCGCAGGAGGGACAGAAGGCGCGCTTCTTCACGTTGCCGCTGTCGGCGACGAAGTCCCAGTGCGAGGCCTTGCCCTCGACCTTCGCCTTCGAGATGTCGGCGAAGGTCAGATAGGAGCCGTGGCCCGTGCCGCTCTTCCTCTGGCAGTCGCGGCATTGGCAATCGCCCTGCACCATCGGCTCGTCGGCGATCTCGTAGCGGACCCGGCCGCACGCGCAGCCGCCCGTGTAAGGCTTGCTCGCGTAAGGCTTGCTCATTTCTTCTCTCCCGTGACGGTGCCGAGATTGCCGACGACCTTCTTCCAGCCGCCGCTCATGTTCCGGTAGGCCGTCTCGTTGTTCGGCATCTCGAAGCCCGCATGCACGAGCTTGAGTCGCGTGCCGGCTTCGACCCGGGCGAGCGTGAAGGTGACGACCGTGTCGAGCGGCGCGCCGTAGCCGACATTGGCCGCGTGCCCGCCCTTCCACGAATAGACGAAGCGCTCGTTGGGCACGACCTCGAGCACCTGGCAGTGGATGGTGCCGTCCCACTTGCCACCCGGCGTCGTCTTGAAGGTGAAACGGTTGCCCTTCACCGGCTCGAAGCCCGTGGGCTCCATCAGCCACTTCCCCATCAGGCGGCCGTCGGTCAGCGTCTTCCAGATCTTCTCGGGCGGATGCGGGAAGACCTCCTCGACGACGATCTCTTGAGTAGCGGGCTTCAGCGCAGCGGCGGTCATGGATCGATCTCCTTGAGCAGGTTTCTGAGGGTGTCGAAGCGCTCGCGCCAGAAGACGCCGTAGACCTCCATCCAGTCGACGAGCGGGGCGAGGCCCCTGGGCTCGGCGCGGTAGAAGACGTTGCGGCCCTCGGGACGCTCCGCCACGAGGCCCGCCTGCTTCAGCGACTTGAGGTGTTGCGAGATGGCGCCCTGCGTGACGCCGCTGCCGCGCGTCAGCTCGGCGACGGTGATCTCACGGCTTCCCGCGACCCTTTCGAACAGCGCCCGCCGCGTGGGATCGGCGAGCGCGCGCATGACGGAGGTGACGGCGGCGGCTTCGAGCATGCCGTCTAATTAGTAATGGCTAATTAATTAGTCAATACTAATTTAATGCCGCTGGGCTATTTGAATGAGATTCCCGCACGTGTCGTCGAACACGGCCGTCGTCACCGGCCCCATCGCGACCGGCGGCTGGGTGAAGCGGACGCCGAGGCCGACCAGCCGCGCATGCTCGGCCTTCACGTCGTCGACGCCGAACGAGGTGAAAGGAATGCCGTCGGCGACCAGCGCCTCCTTGAACGGCTTCACCGCGGGATGCGCATCGGGCTCGAGCACCAGCTCGACTCCGTCCGGCGCGTGCGGCGACACCACGGTCAGCCAGCGATGCTCACCCAGCGGCACGTCTTCCTTGGGCTGGAAGCCCAGCACATCGGTGTAGAAGCGCAGGGCCTTGGCCTGGTCATCCACGAGCACGCTCGTCACGACGATCTTCATCGGCAGACTCCTTACCGGCTTCATCCTCGACGTAGCCACGCAGCCAGACGTCCCAGGCGTCGCGCATCGGCGCCCGCTCGAGGAAGTGATGCTTGCTGCGCCACTTCCACTCCGTCCGCAGCAGCCCCGCCTCTTCGAGGACGGTGAGATGCTTGGACAGCGCCTGACGCGAGAGGCTCGCGCCGTGCCACGTGATCATCCGCACATGCAGCTCGAACAGCGTCTGCCCGTCCCGCTCCCGGAGCTCGTCCAGGAGCCGGCGTCGCGTCGGATCGGCGAGCGCCCGGAACAGCAGGTCGAGCTGCATCCGCGTACCCTAGTCAGGGAAAGAGACTCATGCAACCATTTTGTTACATGATGGGATCAGGCGAAGTCGGCCATCTCGTAGAACGGCCGGATCTCGATCTCGCTGGACCCCGGCATGGGATTGGGGCAGCGCTTCACCCAGGCGACCGCCTCCGCCATGTTCTTGACCTCCCAGATCCAGAAGCCCGCGACCAGCTCGTTGGGAGGGGCGAACGGCCCGTCGATCACCTTGCGATCCGGACCGTCGAAGGCGACGCGCTTGCCTTCCGACGAGGGCTTGAGCCCGTCGCCGTCCTTCAGGATGCCG
>CAYRBQ010000596.1:0-2999 GCA_964422305.1 uncultured Reyranella sp.
CGCGAGCCGCAGAACCGTCGCGTGGAGATCGCCATCGCTGGCCAGATGGCAGCGGGCTACGACCAAGCGGCCTATTGCAAGAAGCTGATGGACCTCTACCGCAAGACCAGCACTGCCGTGCCGGCGCAGGGACCGGTTCCCGAAGCGATGGCGGAGTGCAACGCGGGCCGTCCGGCCAATGGCATTCCGGTGCTCGAGAAGGCTCTGACCGACTCGCGCGTCCCGCTGCCGCCGCGCACCTAACAAGTACTACACCGATGAAAAGGCGGCCCTCGTGGCCGCCTTTTTTTGTTGCCTACCTGCTGTCGAATGTCGGTCGCGGCAGCCGCGCCCACAGCTTCGGATGTAGCTCCGAATACTCGATCCATGGACCCGTTTCGGCGAAGCCCTGATCGAGCACGCCGATGTCGCTGACCCAGTAGCCCAGGGAGCGGCGGTTCGCATCGAACCGCCAGATCCCGACGACGATCTCGTCGGCCACCTGGCCGGAAAGGCCAGGGCAGAACAAAAGCAGGCAGCCTTGATCCTTGGGCGCCGTCTCAATGGGGTGCCAGACGACGGTTGACTGCTGCCGAAGGTGTTCGATCTCGGTGGCCGCCCGCCAGCGGACGTCCTGCGCCAGCGGCGTGGCTGCGCTCTCTCGCCCATGTTCAGCCCTACACTGGGCGCGCAGTTCCTCGACGATGTCCATTGTAGTCCAGCCCTCATCCCGGCCCTGAGTTCTTAGCCCAAGGAGGGAGGGAATGGGCCTTGAACTGCAATCCTATATATTGGAATATTCATCCATTATAGGGAACACGGCCATCGGCACCAGCATCAACAATCGCATCGCCGCTCAGGTCAGGCGCTTGCGCGCCGAGCGCGGCCTGACTCTCGAGGCACTGGCGGAAACCAGTGGTGTCAGCCGATCCATGATCTCGCTTGTCGAGCGAGGCGAGAGCAGCGCGACAGCGGTCGTGCTCGAGAGGCTGGCAACGGGTCTCGGCGTGTCGCTGGCTACTCTCTTCGACGGGCCACCGGCTGTCGCGACGCCGGTATCGCGCCGCGCTGATCAGATGGAGTGGCGCGACCCGGCGTCTGGATACTTGCGCCGCAACGTGTCGCCAAGCGGCTTCGCGTCGCCGATCCAGATCGTCGAGGTGAGCTTCCCGCCCGGCGCACGAGTAGCCTACGAAACAGCCGAACGGTCGCGGATGCCCCATCAGCAGATTTGGGTCCTGCAAGGCATTATCGACATCGCGCTGGGCGACGAGCGGTACGAGCTGCGGACTGGAGACTGTCTGGCGATGGTCCTCGACCGGCCTGTCACCTTCCACAACCGTTCGAATAAGCCTGTTCACTACTGCGTCGTGATCGCTTCCGGCCTGACATGAATCCGACGGACGTCGCCGCGGCGCTGGCAAGTGCCCTGTTGCATGCGGCTTGGAACGCCGCGATCAAGACGAGTCCAAATCCAGCGAAAGCGATGACAGCGCAGATGCTGCTGGGCGCAATTCTGGTGATACCGGTGCTGTTCTGGACAGGCCTGCCGAATTCCGCTGCCTGGGGCTGGATAGCTGCTTCGACCTTCCTGAATGTCGTGACGATATCGGCCCTGCTGCGCGCCTATGAGCTGGGCGGATTCGGTGTCGTCTATCCCGTCGTGCGGTCGGTGGCTGTCCTGCTCGTGGTACCACTTTCCGCGGTGTTGACGGGCGACCAGCTCGGCTTCACCGGCCTTCTTGGCATTCTGGTGATCGCTTCGTCCCTGGTGCTGCTGGGTTGGGACGCCGCTCGCGGACACGGCGTGCCGCCTGCCACCGCCGGCTGGATGCTGGCGGCCGGCCTCGGTACGGCTGCGTACATCATGTGCGACGCCCAAGGCGTGCGTACCTCGGGATCTCCCCTGGCCTACGGATTCACTGTGTCACTTACCAATGCATTGGCGATGTCCTGGCGCCAGCGGCATGCCGGGCCGCCATGGCGTCACGTTCGGAGTCAGTGGATCGTGGCGCTGCCCGTCGCCGTGGCTTCGATGGTCTCGTACCTGTTGATCCTTTGGGTGTGGGGGCACGCCCCGATCGCACCGGCTGCTGCCCTGCGCGACACCAGCGCGATCTTCGCCGTGCTGATCGCTGTGCTCTGGCTGAAGGAGCCGTTTACCCGGCTGCGAATCGGCGCCGTCATACTGGCGGCCACGGCCGTGCCGCTCTTGCGCTTGGGCTGAAATTCCCCGTTCCAAGACTTGTGCGTGGTGAAGGGCGGTGCGAGCATCGCCTCGAGCACGCGTACCGTTGCCCGGCCTCAGGAGACGCCCATGGAAGTGGATGGTCTTGTCACGGCGTTGGAACGGATCGAACACGCCGCCCGTGACTTCATGCAGCATCCGGCAGACAGGCCGGCCGCGCCAACGGCGCTTTTGCACGTATTGACGGAGTGCGGACGCGCGCTCGGTCACCCCTATGCCATCGATCCCGGCCTGGACGATGCGCGGAGCGAGGCGCTGCGCCATTGCGAGGCGGTCCAGGAGAACCTCACCGCCGTCATCGAGGAGGTCCGGCAGCTTCACCTCGCGGTGAGCGATCTACTGCCGTCGCTCGTGCGGATCGCCGACCGCGAATGAATAAAGAGCCGGGGATGATGCCGCGGCTCCCAAATCCGACTTGCAGCTATTCAGCCTTGGTCGAGGAAAGAGCGTAGCATGCGCGACCGGCTGGGGTGCTTCAGCTTGCGCAGGGCCTTGGCCTCGATCTGACGGATGCGTTCGCGGGTGACCGAGAACTGCTGGCCGACTTCCTCCAGCGTGTGGTCGGTGTTCATGCCGATGCCAAACCGCATGCGGAGCACGCGCTCCTCGCGCGGCGTCAACGTCGCCAGCACCCGCGTCGTGCTCTCGCGCAGGTTGCCCTGGATCGCCGCCTCGAGCGGGATCACGGCGTTCTTGTCCTCGATGAAGTCGCCGAGGTGGCTGTCCTCCTCGTCGCCGATCGGCGTCTCGAGGCTGATCGGCTCCTTGGCGA
>CAYRBQ010000597.1:0-2999 GCA_964422305.1 uncultured Reyranella sp.
CGTCGCCCGCCTGGAAGCCGACGAAATCGGCCTCCAGCTCGGCCCGCCGCTTGGCGGGCTTGTCGAGCAGCGTGCAGATCGAGACCCGTTTCGCGCCGCGTTCGACCAGCAGTTTCTTGGCGAAGCTGAGCGTCAGGCCGGATTCGAGGATGTCGTCGACCAGCAGCACGTCGCGGCCGCGCACGTCGTCGACGATGTCACGGACGATGCGGACGTTGCCGGTGGTTTCAGTGCCGGTGCCGTAGCTCGACAGGGTGAGGAAATCCATCGACCAGTTGGCGCCGGCGCGGCTCAGCGCCCGGATCAGGTCGGCGGCGAAGACGAAGCTGCCCTTCAGCACTGAGACGACCAGCGTGTCCGGTGCGAGCTTGCCCGCGAGGTCGGTGGCCATCTCGTCGACGCGCGTGGCGATCTCGGCGGCGGAGAAGCGGACGGAGACGGTGGGACGGTTGGGCATGGCGGGCTCGTCAGTCGATGGTCGGCGCGATGTTGGTCGTGCCGGGCGGGGGCTCGTCAAGCGCAACGCTGAAGCCCGCCCGTGCGCCGGGCGCGAGCGGGCCCTCGACCAGTGGCAGGGTCTGCTCGCCCAGCACCTCCTCGCCGGCGCGGAAGACGAGCTTCAGCGACCGCGTGGAGCCGGGGGCGTTGCCGCCGTTCACGATCTCCCCGTGGACGACGTAACGGCCATCGGTGAATTCGATCCTGCTCGCGCCGACATCGAGCCCGAGCCGGGCCCGCTCCGACGGCATCGTCCGGGCAGCCTTCGCCGACGTCGAGAACATGCCGCGCAGCGCGTCGACGTTCAGCAGGGTGCGCCACTCCGCGGGCAGCCGCGCCTTGATCTCTGCCCGATAGGCGTATCCCGCCAGGGCGAGCAGCACTACGAGGCCGATGGCGACGGAAAGCCAGGTGCCCCACCGGCTCTTGCGCGGCGGCGTCGTGAGGGCCGGCAGGCCGGCCCCGGGCGCCGGCGGGCGGATCACGAAATCGGGGGCGGTCGGCGGGGCGGTGACGCGCGGCGCCGCCAGCGGCTCGGCCGGGGGAGCCGTCTCGACCTTCTGGAACCAGCGGTGATTGCAGCGCACGCACTGTACCGTGCGGCCTGCCGGGCCGATGGCCGTCGCGTCGACGGCATATCGCGCGCCGCAGTTGGAACAGGTAACGTGCATGATGAGCGGGGATGGCCCCACTAGATGTGCTTGCGGGCGGACATTAGGCCACTACAACTTGGCTTACAAGCAAACACGGGCTGAAGTTCGTCGATGATTGGCCTCGGGCTGCGCTCTTTCCTGTTCAATGTCGGCTGGTACGTCGGCACCGCGGTCATCGCCGTCGTCGGTGCGCCGATCCTTCTGCTGCCTCGACGCTTCGTGGTCGCGTGGTCGCTGTTCTGGATCGACTTCTGCCTGTGGTGGCTCAAGATCACCTGCCGCCTGACGCATCGCGTGCGCGGGCATGAGAACATGCCGGCCGGCCCGGTGATCCTCGCCTGCAAGCATCAATCCTCTTGGGAGACCCTCGCCTTCTCGAAGCTTTTCCCGCAGAGCGCCACGGTGCTGAAGCGCGAGCTGATCCTGATCCCGGTCGTCGGCTGGGCGATGGCGCGGGTCGGCAACATCGCGGTCGAGCGCGGCGACGGCGCCCGGGCGCTGCGCGGTCTGGTGAAGCAGGCCAAGGCGACGCTGGCCGACGGCCGCAACATCCTGATCTTTCCCGAAGGCACGCGCGTCGCCGTGGGGGCGGAGAAGCCCTACCAGGTCGGCACGGCGGCGCTCTACCGCCAGCTCGGCGTGCCGGTGGTCCCGGTGGCGCTGAACTCGGGTGTCTTTTGGGGGCGCCGCAAGTTCATCAAGCGGCCGGGCGTCATCGACGTCGAGATCCTGCCGGCGATCCCGCCTGGCCTCGACCGGGAGACCTTCATGGCGACCCTGCGCGAACGCATCGAAGGGGCGACGGCGAAGCTGGTTGTCCAGGCGAATACAACCTAAAGTAAGTAGAGAAAGTGGTATTGTCGTATAGGTTGCCTTCCTCCTTGGGAGGAATGCCATGTCGATGAACTTTCATGCTTGCTGGAAGGGGCCGCTGTCCGTCGGCCGGGACGAGCTGAAGGCCGCGTTGGGCGATCTGGGATTCGCCTCGACGATCCTGCACGATCTCGAAGGTGCTGAAGGCTATTGGCCGGTCGATATCGATGGCTGCAAGACCGGCGTCGAAATTTACTTCGACAGCAACTTGGACCAGCTGACCGAAGACTACCCCGTCCTGGCGGGCGCACTCGGTGGTCGCGACAGCGTCGTGACGTTCACGTGGGGAGGGGACTTCGCCGAGGGAGGGGCCGGCATCGCCCTGGCGGCGGCCATCGCGAAGCTTCGTGCCGGCATCGTCTATGACCCGCAGGATGGCGTCTGCCTGTCGGTCGAGGCGGCGGCCGCGCAGGCCAAGGAGATGTTCGACTACGCCCGGAAAGAGGGCTATCAGGCGAGAGACAGCGAATAGGAACATACAAAGAACATTGATATCCGGAGGCCAGAGGCATACCTTCTCGAAATGGAATGGTCTCCGGTCTCCCAGCGTATCTGGGACATGAAATATCGCTTCCAGGGCGCTGGCGGGACGGCGGATGCCGATCTCGACGCCACCTGGTGGCGGGTGGCGCGAGCGCTGGCGGCGCCGGAGCGCGACCCGGAGCTCTGGGCCGGGCGTTTCCACGAGGCGCTGCAGGGCTTCAAGTTCCTGCCGGCGGGCCGCGTGATCGCGGGTGCCGGCACGGGCCGTACGGTCACGCTCTTCAACTGCTTCGTCATGGGCACGATCGGCGACGACATGTCGTCGATCTTCGAGAACCTGCGCGAGGCCGCGCTCACCATGCAGCAGGGAGGCGGCATCGGGAACGATTTCTCGTCGCTACGGCCGCACGGCGCGCCCGTGAAGGGCGTCGGCGCCGACGCCTCGGGGCCACTCTCGTTCATGGACGTGTGGGACTCGATGTGCCGCACCAT
>CAYRBQ010000598.1:0-2987 GCA_964422305.1 uncultured Reyranella sp.
GATCGACGATGCCGATGGTGGCGGCCTTCGCCGGCACGAACGAGCCGGCCTGCGCCATCACGGCGATCAGCGCGTTCTGACGCAGGAAGGTCGACTTGCCGGCCATGTTGGGGCCGGTCAGCAGCCACAGCCGCCGCGCGGTGCCGAGCTCGCAGTCGTTGGGCACGAAGCCCGAGCCGCCCTGCCGCGACAGCGCCGCCTCGACGACGGGATGGCGGCCGCCTTCGATCGCGAACGACGGATCGTCGGCCAGCACCGGCCGCACGTAGTTATTGCTGGCCGCCAGTTCCGCGAGCGCCGAAGCGACGTCGAGAGCCGCCAGGGCACGGCCTGCCGCGGCGATGGCAGCGGAGACCGCCATCACCTTGGCCACCAGCTCGTCGAAGATCGCGAGCTCGATCGCCAGTGCCTGGTCGGCGGCGCGGCCGATCCGCGTCTCGAGATCGGCCAGCTCCGCCGTGCTGTAGCGCGTGGCGTTCGACATCGACTGCCGCCGCGTGAAGCCGAGCGCGGCCACATCGAGCTTGTCGGCGTGCGTCGCCGTCACCTCGATGTGATAGCCGATCATGTTGTTGTGCCGGATCTTGAGCGTCGCCACGCCTGCCGCGGTCCGGTACTTGGCCTCGAGCGCGGCCACGGTCTTGCGGCTGTCGTCGCGCAAGGTGCGCTGCTCGTCGAGCTCGGCGCGATAGCCCTGCCGCACGAAGCCGCCGTCGCGCACCAGGAGAGGCGGCTCGTCGGCCAGCGCCTCGGCGAGCGCCGCCACGATCGCGCCGTGGTTCGAGCAGGCGACGACGATCTCTGCGAGCGGTGCCGGAGGCGGCGCCAGCGCCTCGGGCTCGGCCTTGAGCGACGCGGCCAGCGCCTCGCCCGACTCCAGGCCGTCGCGAAGGGCGGCGAGATCGCGCGGGCCGCCGCGCCCGACGCTCAGCCGCTGCAGCGCGCGCTCGATGTCGGGCGTGCGGCGCAGCGTCTCCCGCACGCGCTCGCGCACGGCCGGCCGCTCGACGAAAAGCTGGACCAGGTCGAGGCGGCGTTCGATCTCGGCGCGCTCGGTGAGCGGCGCGGCGATGCGTTCGGCCAGCAAACGCGCACCGGGACCCGTGAGCGTGCGGTCGATGGTGGCGAGCAGGCTGCCGTCGCGCCGCCCGTCGAGGCTCCTCACCAGCTCGAGGTTTCGCCGCGTCGCCGGGTCGATCTCCATCGTACCGTCGGCACGCTCGCGGCGCGGCGGCGCCAGCGCCGGGCGCTTGCCGGCCTGCGTCAGCTCCACATAGTCGAGCAGTGCGCCGCAGGCCGCCACCTCGGCGCGCGAGAAAGAGCCGTAGCTGTCGAGGGCGGCGACGTTGAAGGCTGCCTGCAGCCGCTTGCGGGCATTGTCACTGTCGAAGCGTGCCGAAGGCAGTGGCGTCAGGACGGAATTCCATTCCTCGAGGATCGTCTTCAGCGGCTCGCGCGCCAGCAGTCTGTCCGGAACGAGAAGTTCTCCCGGCGCGAGGCGCGCCAAGGCCGCCGCGAGCTGGCCCGCCTGCAGCGGCTGGGCTGCGAAGTCGGCGGTCGAGAGATCGAGCCAGCCCAGCGCCAGCTCGCCCTGCGCCTCGGAGAGGGCTGCGAGATAGTTGTGGCTGCGCGCGTCGAGCAGCGCGTCCTCGGTCAGCGTTCCCGGTGTGATGACACGCACGACGCCGCGCTCGACCACCGACTTGGCACCACGTTTCTTGGCTTCGGCCGGATCCTCAATCTGCTCGCAAACTGCGACTTTGAAGCCCTGGCGGATCAGACGCGAAAGATAGGCCTCGTGGCTGTGCACCGGCACGCCGCACATCTTGATGTCTTCACCGAGATGCTGGCCGCGCTTGGTGAGCGCGATGTCGAGCGCGGCCGACGCCTTCACCGCATCATCGAAGAACAGCTCGTAGAAATCGCCCATCCGGTAGAACACCAGATGGTCCGGATGCGCGGCCTTGATCGCCAGATACTGGCGCATCATCGGCGTCGCGTCGGCGGGGATGGCGGAGCTGTCCGGCACTGAATTCCTCGAAGCTGCGCCCGGTCTAGCACACGCCGCAGAGCGGTCCATGTGGACGACAGGTGGACGATATCTGGGCAGCCAGAGTTGCGTTGCAGCGCGGCATGGCTGTCTGGCACGCGCCGTGGATTGCCGCCAATATGCCGCCTCAACCGGGAGAGAAACGAATGGCGAGCAGCGGCTCGGAAGCAATGGTCAATGAAATGGGCGACCTCGACGCCGATTCGCTGGTGATGCACCGCACCGGCCGGCCGGGAAAGATCGAGATCATCGCCACCAAGCCGCTGGTCACGCAGCGCGACCTGGCGCTGGCCTACTCGCCCGGCGTCGCCGCTCCCTGCCTGGAGATCGCGAAGAACCCGGATACGGCGTACGACTATACGGCCAAGGGCAACCTGGTCGCGGTCATCTCCAACGGCACCGCAGTGCTGGGCCTGGGCGACCTCGGCGCGCTCGGCGGCAAGCCGGTGATGGAGGGCAAGGCCGTCCTGTTCAAACGCTTCGCCGACGTCGACTGCATCGACCTCGAGGTCGACACGAAGGACGTCGACCAGTTCGTGAACTGCGTGCGCTATCTCGGTCCCACCTTCGGCGGCATCAATCTCGAGGACATCAAGGCGCCGGAGTGCTTCATCATAGAGCAGCGCCTGCGCGAGCTGATGGACATTCCGATCTTCCATGACGACCAGCACGGCACCGCCATCGTCTCGGCCGCCGGCCTGATCAACGCGCTGCACCTGACGGGCCGCAACATCAAGGACGTCAAGATGGTGGTGAACGGCGCGGGCGCCGCCTCCATCGCCTGCATCGAGCTGGTGAAGGCCATGGGCCTGCCGCACGACAACGCCATTCTCTGCGACACCAAGGGCGTCATCTATCAGGGCCGCACCGAGGGCATGAACCAGTGGAAGAGCGCCCACGCGGTCCGCACCAAGGCGCGCACCCTGGAAGAGGCGAT
>CAYRBQ010000599.1:0-2984 GCA_964422305.1 uncultured Reyranella sp.
AACAGGCCGCCGCGCAGGGCCTCGTGCCGGTCGACGATCTCGACATAGACCGGGATCGAGCGCGAGCCGGCCTGCGTGGTCGGGCTGATACGCGTGATCTGGCCGCTGAACGTGCGGTCGCCGAAGCCTTCCAGGGTGACGGTCGCGGGCTGCCCGACCTTCATGCGCACGACATCGGCCGCCGGCATTTGCGCGGCGATCTCGACATGGCTGGTGTCGAGCAGGGCCACGATGCGGCCGTCGATCGGCAGCGACTCGCCCTGGTTGGCCAGGCGCTCGCCGACCACGCCGTCGAACGGCGCCTTCACCTCGGCGTCGGCCAGGTTCTTCTTGGCGACTTCGAGCTGGGCCTCGGCAACAGCGACCATGGAGGCGCGGTTCTCGGCCGTGGCGCGGGCCTGGTCGGCCGCGGACTGCGAGACGATGTTGCGGTTGGCGAGCGTCTCCTTGTCGTTGCGGTCGCGCGCCGTCCAGCGCGCGTCGGCACGCGCTGCCTCCAGCGCGGATTGCCGTTCGTTGACCTTGGCCTGCAGCTCGGTGGTCTCGAAGCGGGCCAGCACCTGGCCCTCGGTGACCCGGTCGCCCTCGCGCACCAGCACCTCGGCGAGGCGGCCGGCGACGCGGCTCTTCACGATGGTCTGGTCGATCGGCTGGGTGGTGCCGGTGAATCGCACGACGTCGACCAGGCCGCGCGGCTTGATCGTATGGACCTCGGCCGCGATCAGCTCGAGCGGACGAGGTGCGGCCTTCGATGCCGAGGCGCCGTTGGCAGCGGGGGACGGCGACTTGGCCTTCCACGCGAAGGCGCCGCCGCCCAGCAGGACGACCGCCGCGACGGAGGCCATGATGATCTTGCGCTTGGTGTTCATGCGCGCAGTCCCTTGAGAACGAAATCGAGGTGGGCGGCATAGAAGCGGTCGCTGTCGACTTGCATGGCCGGGTCGAACGGCGCCAGGGAGCGCTTCCACACCGAGAACATGGCGAGCGGCTGGACGACGATGATGGCGGCCATCTCGAGGTCGGCGAGCGGACGGAACTCGCCGCGCTCCACGCCGCGGCGCAACGTCCGGATGAAGAGGTCGCGGCCGCTCACGTCGAAATGCGTGCAGTAGAAGCGTGCGACATCCGGGAAATTGCCGGCTTCCGCCAGGATCAGCTTCACGACGCCGCCGGCCGGACTTTCCTCGAAGGCTCGGAAGCCGGCGACGAGCTCGCGGAGCATGTCCTCCGTCGAGCCCTCGAAGCGGTCGATCATCTCGGCCGCCTCGGCGAGTGGGCCGCCGATCGCCTCGGTGATGACCGCCTTGAAGAGCTCTTCCTTGTTCTTGAAGTAGAGGTAGGGGAGGCCCTTGCTGACCGAGGCCGCCTTGGCGACATCCTCGAGCTTGGTCGCCGCGAACCCCTTGGTGACGAAGAGATCGAGCGCGGCGCGCGCAATTTCCCGTGCACGATCGTCGGGCCGCCGTGTCCGCGACACGGGTTCCTGAACATCTTCCAGTGTGCTGACTGACCGGTCAGTATCCATATTCCGCCATGTAATGCGGAAATGGGCCGGCTTCAAGGCAGAAGAAAAAAGTCCGGCGGACCGATAGGTCGCCGGACGCTTTGACTAGTCTCCGCCTTTCCGCCCTGGCGAACCAGGACGTCGGATCGGCTTATTGCCCGTCTTCTGAAGGTGGCTTCCGGTGGGGCCCCGAAAAGGGGCGCCCACACGGAAGCCGAAAGGCGTTGGTTAGAGGGGCCAAAGTTGAACTTTGGCCTACGCCCTTTCCTTTTTACTGCTTCTTCTTCTTAGCAGCCTTCTTCTTCGCAGCCTTCTTCTTAGCAGCCATAACTGTCTCCTATGGTTATCAATGAGAGCCCCAACCGCGGGGTCTCAGGGGGTACGCAGGTACGCTTCGCCACATGCTCAACTGCATCCAGTGGTACCGCCGCAGGTCGTACATTTGAGGCACGTCCCGTTGCGAACCATGGTGAAGTTGCCGCATTCCGGACAGGCATCCCCCTCGAAGCCTTTCAGCTTCGCAGCGAATGCCCCTCCGGGCGCGGCGCTGACGACGACGGCCGCCTGGGCGTTGGGCGCCAAAGCGACGGCTGGACCGTCCGTCATTCCGTTGGGCAGGGGGGCGTCCGTGATCGCCTCCTGAGCGATCGCGGCATTGGCCGCCGTCCTGCCGTTCAATACGTAGAGATTGCTGCGCATGTAGCCGACACTGGCGATGCGGCTCACCGCAGCGGCCGCGGCCTCGGCGGCATCGGTGCCGGCGCCGGGCAGCTCGGCCTGGATCTCGCCGCGGCCGACGCCGTCCGGCCGGAGATCGGCCTGCTCGACATGGCTGAGGTCGTTGCGCCCCAGGTAGGAGATGGCGAGCTCGCGGAAGATGTAGTCGAGCACCGAGGTCGACATCTTGATCGCGTCGTTGCCTTCGACCATGCCGGACGGCTCGAAGCGCGTGAAGGTATAGGCCTCGACGAATTCCTCGAGCGGCACGCCGTATTGCAGGCCGATCGAGATCGCGATGGCGAAGTTGTTCATCAGGCTGCGGAAGGCCGCGCCTTCCTTGTGCATGTCGACGAAGATCTCGCCGACCCGTCCGTCCTCGTACTCGCCGGTGCGGAGATAGACCTTGTGCCCGCCGACGATGGCTTTCTGCGTGTAGCCCTTGCGGCGCTGCGGCAGGCGCTCGCGTCCGGCCCGAACCTCGCGCTCGACGATGCGTTCCACGATGCGCTCGGCGATGATCGGCACCCGCGCAATCGGCGGCAGTTCGGCGAGATCGTCGTTGGCGGCGAGGTCGTCGCCCAGAACCATCGCGGACAGAGGCTGAGAGAGCTTCGAGCCGTCGCGATAGAGCGCGTTGGCCTTCAGTCCCAGCTTCCACGACATCTCATAGGCCTTGCGGCAATCCTCGACCGTAGCTGCGTTCGGCATGTTGATGGTCTTGGAGATGGCGCCCGATACGAACGGCTGGGCTGCAGCCATC
>CAYRBQ010000600.1:0-2980 GCA_964422305.1 uncultured Reyranella sp.
GGCGATCGATGCGGTACGCCAGCGCCGACCGTCGCTGGTCATCCTCGACGTCTGGCTACAGGGCAGCGAGCTCGACGGGTTGCAGATCCTGGAGATCATCCGCCGCGAGGATCCGCCGGTGCCGGTGGTGATGATCAGCGGCCACGGCACGATCGACACCGCCGTCTCCGCCATCAAGACCGGCGCCTACGATTTCGTCGAAAAGCCCTTCAAGGCCGATCGCCTGCTGCTGGTCGTCGACCGCGCGATCGAGGCCGACCGGCTGAAGCGGGAGAACGTCGCCCTTCGCCGGCGCGCCGGCGGCGAGGTGGCGTTCGTGGGCTCGTCGAGCGACGCCGCCAACGTACGCAGCCAGATCGAGAAGGTGGCGCCGACCGGCAGCCGAGTGCTGATCGCCGGCGCCTCGGGCTCGGGCAAGGAAACGGTGGCGCGCCTCATCCACCAGGAGTCGAAGCGCGCGGACGGCCCGTTCGTCATCGTCAACTGCTCGGCCATGCCGGCCGAGCGGCTGGAGATCGAGCTGTTCGGCACCGACGGCGAGGCCGACGGCGATGCACTGCGCGTTTCCGGGGCCTTCGAGATGGCACACGGCGGAACACTGCTGCTGAAGGAGGTCGCCGACCTGCCGCTTCCGCTGCAGAGCCGGCTCGCGCGCGTCCTCCAGGAGCAATCCTTCGCCCGCGACGGCGGCAAGACCAAGGTAGAGGTCGATGTCCGCGTGCTGGCATCGACGGCGCGCGACTTGCAGGCCGAGATCGCCGCCGGGACTTTCCGCGAGGAGCTGTTCCATCGCCTCAACGTGGTATCGCTGCGCGTGCCGCCGCTCCGCGAGCGGCGCGAGGACATTCCGGAGCTGGCGGCCGACCTGTTGCGTCGCGTCGCCGACGCGACCGGACTGCCGCCACGCACCATTGGCGAGGACACGCTGGCGGCGCTGCAGGGCCATGACTGGCCAGGCAACGTGCGGCAGCTCCGCAACGTCATCGAGCGGCTGCTGATCCTGGCGCCCTCGGGCGGCGCACCGATCCGCGCTGACGTCCTGCCGAACGACGTCAGCGAGGATGCTCCGTCGGTGCTGCGCTGGGAGAAGGGCGGCGAGATCATGCAGCTCCCGCTGCGTGACGCACGCGAGGTCTTCGAGCGCGAATACCTGCTCGCGCAGGTGACGCGTTTCGGCGGCAACATTTCCAGGACCGCGACCTTCGTCGGCATGGAGCGCTCGGCGCTGCATCGCAAGCTGAAGTCGCTCGGCCTGCACGGCAGTTCGCCCGACGACCGCAACGGCACCGAGCCGGCGGCCTGACGGAAGCGTAGGAGGGGGCGTCATGGCGCGTTATGCCTATGTCAACGGTCGCTACGTCGAGCATCGCGAGGCCAGCGTTCACATCGAGGACCGCGGCTACCAGTTCGCCGACGGCGTCTACGAGGTCGTCGGCGTTCGCGACGGCAAGCTGATCGACGAAGGCCCGCACATCGACCGTCTCGACCGCTCGCTGAAGGAGCTCCGCATCGGCTGGCCGGTGTCGCGCAACACGCTGGGCTTCATCGTCCGAGAGCTGATGCGGCGCAACCGGCTGCGCGACGGCCTGGTCTACATGCAGGTGACGCGCGGCGTGGCGCGTCGCGATCATGCCTTCCCGACCAAGCCGGTGAAGCCTGCGCTGGTACTGACCACGAAGGCCACCAAGCATATCGAGGCCGACACCGGTCCCGGCATCGCGGTCAAGAGCATGCCGGACATCCGGTGGGAACGCTGCGACATCAAGACGGTGGCGCTGCTGCCCAACGTGCTCGCCAAGCAGGCGGCGCGGGAAGCAGGCGCCTACGAGGCCTGGCTCGTCGACGACAAGGGCTGCGTCACCGAGGGCGCCTCGACCAACGCCTGGATCGTGACCGGCGCCGGCGAGCTGATCACCCGGCAGACCGACAACGGCATCCTGGCCGGCATCACGCGTTCGACTCTGAAGAAGCTCGCCGACAACCTCCAGCTCAAGCTGGTCGAGCGGCCCTTCAGCCTGGCCGAGGCGAAGAAGGCGAAGGAGGCCTTCATCACCAGCGCCACATCTTTCGTCACGCCGGTGGTGAAGATCGACGGCGAGACGGTCGGCGACGGCAAGGTCGGCGCGACCGCGCGGCGCCTGCGCGAGGAGTACGTGCGCTTCTCGGAGGCGGGCGAGGCGGTGACGTGAGCCTGTCCGGCGGACTGAAGCCACCGCGCGCGGTCCTGTTCGACTGGGACAACACACTCGTCAACACCTGGCCGACGATCGTGGAGTGCTACCACGATACCTTTACGGCACTCGGCCTCACGCCGTGGACGGCGGCCGAAGTTCAGGATCGGGCGCACGGCTCTCTGCGCGATGTCTTCCCCAGCCTCTTCGGTCCAAGGGCACCGGAGGCGGAGAGCGTCTTCTACGAAACCTTCCATCGAATACACCTCGAGCGCCTGGAGCCGCTGCCGGGCGCAGACGCCCTGCTGGCGCACTGCCACGCACGCGGGTGTTACGTCGCCGTCGTCAGCAACAAGGTCGGCGTCAACCTGCGCGCCGAACTCGCGCATCTCGGCTGGGAAAAGTGGATATCCCGTGCAGTGGGTGCGAAGGATGCTCTCCGCGACAAACCCGCACCGGACCCCATCTTCATGGCCCTCGACGGCACGGGAATTGCCCCTGACGAAACCGTGTGGATGGTCGGGGATACCCCGGCCGACCTGAAATGTGCATATGCCGCAGGGTGTTTGCCGGTTCTGGTCGGTGGCGCCGAGCAGTTGCCGGCGACCCTTCTCGAGCATCCGCCCCGACTGAGAGCGCGTAATTGTCATGAGTTGGTGGCATTGCTTTGAACAGGACGTCCCCTATATTTGACTTAACTCGGTAGCGGGGAGAGACCCCGTACCCTTCCAACCGGCGACCCTCGGGCAGCCGGCCGCCCAGCAAGAGGCCAAGAACATGAGCGAAAAGGCACAAAACGTTCAGGACGT
>CAYRBQ010000601.1:0-2974 GCA_964422305.1 uncultured Reyranella sp.
GCCTGGGCCAACCAGAACGTCATCAGCAACAACAAGGCGTGGTTCCACGCCACGACGACGACGAACGCTGGCCAGTTCCAGGACGCGCAGGGCATCAACTACTTCACCCCGCGTTTCCAGGGCCTGCAGATCGGCGTCGGCTATCGTCCGAAGGTGAACGTCACCCCGCAGGGCGGCGCTCTCGCGGGCTACGCCGTCGGTCCGGGTGCCGGCACCACCGGCGTCTGCGGCTACACCAACGCCACCTCGTCGCCGAACTGCCTGACGAACGACTACTCGTATCAGGATCTGTTCGACATCGGCGCCAACTACCTGAACAAGTTCGGTGACGTCACGGTCGCGCTGTACGGCGCGTTCATGTACGCCACGTTCGTTCCGGGCAACAACCCGTTCGCGGGTGCGGCCAACATGGTGACCGGTGCCAATGCGACCAACTGGAAGCAGTGGGTCGTCGGCGGTCAGTTCGGCTTCAAGGGCTTCACCGTCGGTGGTGCCGTTGGCTGGGACAACCAGGGCATGGGCGCCAACTACTTCACCGGCCAGGACAACGCGACCCGCTTCTACACTGCGGGCGTGATGTACGAGACCGGCCCGTGGCAGATGTCGTTCGGTTGGACGGGTTCGTACAACAACAACGGCAACGGCTCGTCGCAGTGCAACACGATCGCGGTCAACACCGCGACCTGCGCCGCGATCGCCGGCCAGGGTGGCGTTCCGGGCGTGAACAGCAACGTGTTCGTGAACGGCAACACCCCGCAGAGCGTCCTGTTCGGTCAGGAGTCGGTCAACAAGTGGGAAATCGGCGTGAACTACGCGCTCGGACCGGGCGTGAAGCTCACCGGCGGTGGCCTGCTGTACTCCGCTTCGGGCCCGAGCGCCTCGGTCACCGGCAACTCGTGGGGCCTCCTCATGGGTATGGACCTGCGCTTCTAGTCGCAGTCCAAGCCAGAAACTTCGGGAAGAGCGGGCGAAAGCCCGCTCTTTTCGTTTGAGGAAGGCGCAGGGGTCCAGAACGGACGGCGTTCGGCCCGCCGGGCCTAAATCGGCCGTTGTCCCGCGAGATTGACGAACAGGGTCGGCAGATAGGTCCGCGATACCGGCAGCCGTTCGGTCGCCTGACGGGCCAGCACGGTGCGATTGTCCTCGTGATCGAGGACGAGCTGGAACAGGCCCTGCTCGACGGCGCCCGCCCGGGGATCGAGCTCCGGCCGGCCGTCGCGCTCGATGCGATAGGCGACGTCGAGGCCGACATCGCCGCCGCTGTAGAAGGCCGACGCGATCTCGAGACGGCCGAACAGCAGCATCAGCCCGCGCACGGAGAAGCGCCAATAGTCGTCCGGCGCGGCGTGGAAGGCCTGCGACCAGGACGCGCTGACGAAGATGAGACCGCCGGGCTTCAGCGCCTGCATCATGTTGCGGGCGGCCCGCGCCGGATGGCGCGCATGCTCCAGCACGTGACAGCAGATCACCAGGTCGAACGGGTCGTCGCCCAGCCGGGCCTTGAGCGTCCGAGGATCGCTGCAGATGTCGGCGACGCAATCGACGTTGCTGCCTTCGAAGAGATCGAGCCCGACGAAGCTCGTCCTGGGCCCGAACCGCTTCGCCACGAGGGCCCGCCAGTTGCGCACGTTGCGGTCGGACACGAGGGTGCGCGACCCGACCTGCAGGACACGCGGTGCGCGCCGGCCGACGGCCTGGGCGACGCGGTCGAACAGCAGATCGATCTCGCGGCTGACGCTCGTGCCGACGACGCGCAGCTCACCCCGGGCTTCGGAAGGGGAGGCTCCGCGCGCCGAGGTCATGGGGCGGCGCTCATTCGCGGACGACCAGGATGTGCATGCGCCGCGGTCCATGGGCGCCGAGCTCGATCGTCTGCTCGATGTCGCCGGTCCGCGACGGGCCGGTGATGGTGTTCACGGTGCGCGGCATGCGGTCCTTGCCGTAGCGGGCACGCAAGCGGCTCCAGACATCCTCGTAGCCGCCGACGATGTCGGCCTCGCGCAGCACGACGACATGTGTGTCGGGCAGCAGGTTGAGCGACACGGGGTGGTCGGGCCCGGAGGCCATGACCAGCGTGCCGGTCTCGGCGATTCCCGCGAACGCGCCCGTGATCGAGACCTGGTCGCTGCCCTGACCGCGCCCGCGTCGGATGGACAGCATCTTCTGGCTCGCCCAGTCGTAGCCGTCGAGCAGCGGCGACGGCGCCATCGCGACATCGGCGGGCAAATTGTTGCGCGCCAGGTACGACGACACCTCGCCCGGTACCTCCGCCGGCGCGACGCGTGCCACGGTGGCGTTGTTGGTCTCGGCCCATTGGCAGAAGAGCGCGACCTTGTCGGGTTGCGCAAGCTGGGCGCGCGCCACCGCCGGCCCGCGGGGCGGCAAGGCCAGCCGCGCTTCGGCGGCCTGGCGGGCCGCGCCGGCAAGCTCGCCGCGATGCAGGGAGCGGCGGATGCCGTTCAGGATCTGGGACCGGTCGGCGCTCATGCCCGCTTCCGCTTCCCCCTCTCATGTTTCCACTGAGCATGGAACGTGCCGCCCGGAGGGGGCGCCGGAAAATCCCGGAAGTGCGTCCAGCCCCCAGCCAATGGCAGGGCGCGATAGCGGCCCTCGGCACGGCCGAACAGGGCCAGCGCGCGGTTGGCGATCGAGGTCAGGCTGCGATAGAGCGCGGGACGGCGGGCGAAGAAGCTCCACAGCGCCAGGCCCTGCCGGACGCCCCTGGGCGTCAGATGCTTCTCGAACTCGCGCTCGCGCCAGTGCCGCATCAGCTTGGGCAGCGGGATGCGCACCGGGCAGACGCTCTCGCAACGGCCGCAGAAGGTCGAGGCGTTGGGCAGGTTGCTCGCCTCCTCCACGCCCACGAGCTGGGGCGTCAGGACCGCGCCCATCGGGCCGGGATAGACCCAGCCATAGGCATGGCCGCCGACGGCGCCGTAGACCGGGCAGTGGTTCATGCAGGCGCCGCAGCGGA
>CAYRBQ010000602.1:0-2973 GCA_964422305.1 uncultured Reyranella sp.
TGCCGTTGCCGAAGCACACGATGCGGGCATGCTCGAGAAAGCGGCCGATCATGCTCTTGACGCGGATATTTTCGCTTAATCCCGGCACACCCGGACGCAGGCAGCAGATGCCGCGAATCACGAGGTCGACCTGCACGCCGGCGCTGGATGCCTTGTAGAGATGGTCGATCAGCTTGCCGTCGACCAGGGAGTTGAGCTTCGCCCAGATCGCCGCCGGCTTGCCGGCCTTCGCATTTGCGATCTCTGCATCGATCAGGTCGATCAGCGTCGGCCGCAGGGTCACCGGGGCGAAGGCGATCTTCTCCATCCGCTCGGGGCGAGCATAGCCCGTCATGTAGTTGAAAAGGCGCGCAGCGTCGCGGCCCATCGCCGGATCGCAGGTGAAGAACGAGAGGTCGGTGTAGATTCGCGCCGTAATCGGATGATAGTTGCCGGTACCGAAGTGGACGTAGGTACGCGTTGACTGGGCCTCACGGCGCACCACCATGGAGACCTTGGCGTGGGTCTTGAGATCGATGAAGCCGTAGACCACCTGCACGCCGGCACGCTCGAGGTCGCGCGCCCAGCGGATGTTGGCTTCCTCGTCGAAGCGCGCCTTGAGCTCGACCAGCGCCGTCACGGTCTTGCCGGCCTCGGCCGCCGCGATCAGCTCCTTCACGATCGGCGAGTCGGCTGACGTGCGATAGAGCGTCTGCTTGATCGCCACGACAGCGGGGTCGCGCGCCGCCTGGCGCAGGAACTGCACCACGACGTCGAAGCTTTCGTAGGGGTGGTGGACGACGATGTCCTTGGCCCGAATCGCCGCGAAGCAATCGCCTCCGAAGTCGCGGATGCGCTCGGGGAAGCGGGCATTGTAGGGCACGAACTTGAGGTCGGCCCGGTCGTCGACGATCACCGCCTTCACGTCGCCGATGTTGAGCATGCGGTCGAGGTGGAAGACGTGCACGGTTTGGGTCTGCGCCGGAATCTCGAGCTGGTCGAACAGGAAGTCCCTCAGCTCGGCCGGCATCGCGCTGTTGACGGAGATCGAGATCAGGTCACCGCGGCGGCGACGCTTCAGGGCGCTCTCGTAGAGCAGCACGAGATCCTCGGCCTCTTCGTTGATCTCGACGTCGCTGTCGCGGATCACACGGAAAAACGCACGCTCGATCACCTCGTAGCCCGGGAAGAGCCGCGGCAGGTAGATGTCGATCAGGTCTTCCAGCGGAAGGAAACGGATCTCGTTGCCCGGCAGGCGCACGAAGCGGTCGACCTGCGGCGGCAGCGGCAGCAGCGCCAGCAGCGGGCGTTTGTCCTCCTTGCGCTTCAGCTTGAAGATCGCCGAGAAGCCGCCGTTCGGAATGAACGGAAACGGATGCGCGGGATCTATGGCGAGCGGCGTCAGGATGGGAAACACCTGGTCGATGAAGTACTGGTCGAGCCAGGTCCGCTCGCCTTCGGTCAGCTCCGCTCCGTCGAGAACGGCGATGCCCGCCTCACGCAGATCGTCCTGCAGGGCCGCCCAGACATCCTGCTGGTGCGCCATCAGGGTCGAGGCACGTTCGCGTATGGCGGCGAGCTGCTCGGCCGGCGTCATGCCGTCGTCGCTCAACAGCGCCGAGCGCATCTGCAGCATGTCGACGAGACCGGCAACCCGAACCATGTAGAACTCGTCGAGGTTCGCCGCCGAGATCGACAGGAAGCGCACGCGCTCCAGAAGTGGATGGCGCCTGTTGCTGGCTTCCTCGAGGACCCGCGTGTTGAAGGCGAGCCACGACAGTTCACGATTGATGAAGCGTCGAGGGCTGTCGGGTGTTATTTCGGGAGCCGAGACTTGATCGGCAGGCGGGTTCAGCGCGTCCATATGAACCCCTGACGGGGTACTCTCCCTGAAGTTATGCACAGAAACGGTAACGTCTCTACATGACGGAGTCATGGCAATTCACTAACCCATTGTTCCAGATGGATTTATTGAGATGAGTGGCGCCCGGACCATTCTCCTTCTCCGCCATGCAAAATCCGCCTGGGGCAATGCCGGCCAGAATGACCACGACCGCCCGCTCAACCGCCGCGGCGAGCGCGCCGCCGGCACGATGGCCGACCACATCGCCTCGGCGGCCCCCCGACCCGATCTGATCCTCTGTTCCACCGCCACCCGGACCCGCCAGACGCTGGCGCCGCTGGTGAAGGCCCTGGCAGCCCCCGCACCACCGATCGCGCTGGAGAAGGACCTGTACCTCGCCAGCGAGGACGCGCTCCTGGAGCGCCTGAGGGCACTCCCGGACGACGTTCGGACCGTCCTGCTGATCGGCCACAATGACGGGATCGGGCAGCTCGCCGGCGCCCTGGCGGGACAGGGCCGCGCCAGTAAATTGGCCGACCTGCGGAACAAGTACCCGACCGGAGCTCTCGCCAGCCTGAGCGTGCCACACGGCCCCTGGAGCGCCCTTGCTCCAGGGTCATGCGAATTGCTGGCCTTCGTGAAGCCGCGCGATTTCGACCGCGATTAGTTAGTAAGTGCCGGGGTACTGCCCGCCGTCCATGAGGATGTTCTGGCCGGTCATGTAGCCCGCGTGAACGCTGCACAGGAAGGCGCACATCATTCCGAACTCCTCGGCCGTGCCGAAGCGTCCGGCGGGATGGGCCTTGGCGGCCGCCGTGTACTCCTCCTCGAAGCTCCGGCCGGCCTTTGCCGCACGCGCCTTGGTCGTACCGCGCAGGCGATCGGTGTCGAACGGACCCGGCAGCAGGCCGTTGATCGTGACGCCGTGACGGATCGTCGTGCGCGCGACGCCCGCCACGAAACCGGTCAGACCCGAGCGCGCGCCGTTGCTGAGGCCCAGGATATCGATCGGCGCCTTCACCGAGCTCGAGGTGATGTTCACGATGCGCCCGAAGCCGCGCTTCATCATGCCGTCGACGCTCGCCTTGATGAACTCGATGGGCGTCAGCATGTTGGCGTCGAGCGCCTTGATCCAATCCTCTCGGTTCCAG
>CAYRBQ010000603.1:0-2972 GCA_964422305.1 uncultured Reyranella sp.
TGGGACGTCCACGAGATGTTTGCGAGCATCCGTGGCGGCTGCACCCACGCGCTTCACTCTGCGCCGTATCCGCGGCGTGCGCGGACGGGTCGTGCCCATGCCTCGAACGGGTCGAGGGTCCAAAGAAAAAGGCCGGCGCGGGAAGCGCCAGCCTATGGAGAATTCATACCAGAACCTGCTGAACCTGCAACTTCACCGGCGCATGGCTCGACGAAGCGCGTGCATGGCTGCTGGCAGTGCATGCGCTCAGGAAACGATCCCGAGTTCGCGCGCCTTGATCTGCAGCGCCAGCACCTTGGAGAAGATGCGGCATTGCGCGAGGCCACCGGCGAGGAACCACAGGCCGGGCTGGCCGGTCGGGCGCCACATGCCCTCGAGCTCGCCCTCCTCGTCGAAGCCCCAGACCGGGCCGATGCGGTCGGTGATCTCGTCGCCGAGCAGCGGGCGCACCGATTCCTTCTGGCCGAGATAGCCGGTGGCGAGCACGATCAGGTCGGCGTGCCTGATCGTGCCGTCCTTCATCTTCGCGCCCTCGGCGCAGAAGCGCTCGATGTCGTCGTACTGGATCAGGCCGATCTTGCCGTCGACGATCATCTGCGAGCAACCGGCGTCGAAGTAGTAACCGCCGCCGCGGCGGCCGTACATGATCTGCCAGCCGTCCCCCTCCGGTCCGGAGGTGAGCTTGAAGCCGCGCGCCTTCAGCCCGTCGAGCAGCGCCTTGTCGTTCTCCGCGTTCATCTTCGTGATGCGCTGGTGCGAGCGCTGATAGATGGGGAAAGGAAACGACGCTGCGATCAGGTCCTTGTCCTCGAACGAGATCTCCTCGTCGTAGAGCGCATAGGGTGCCTGCGCCTCCTTCAGGCTCACGACCAGGGTCGCGCCGTTCTGGATGATCGACACCTCGGCCGCGCCGGACACCGCGAGATCCTGCGCCACGTCGTGGCCCGACGTGCCGGTGCCCAGCACCAGCGCTTTCCTGCCCTTCCAGTCGAGGCCGCTGCCGTACTTGCCCGAATGGCTGACGGTGCCCTTGAACTCCTTCAACCCCGGCAGGTCCGGCATCCTGGGAATCGTGCTGACGCCATTGCAGAACACGACATGGCGCGGATGCATGACCCGCTCGCTGCCGTCGGACTTCTTCAACGTCACGTTCCACCGCTTCTTCGCCTCGTCGTAGCGCGCGTGGCGGAGCTCCGTGCCGGTCCAGGCGTTGAGCTCCATCGCCTCGACATAGATCTCGAACCAGTTGGCCAGCATGTCCTTGGGGATGAAGACCGGCCAGGAGCGCGGGAAGGGCATGTAGGGCAGGTGATTGACGCGCGTCTCGTTGTGCAGGGTCAGCGCGTGGTAACGGCGGCGCCACGAATCGCCCAGCCGCTTCTCGCGGTCGATGACCAGCGTGTCGACGCCGAGCATCGAGAGCCGCGCCGCCACCATCAGGCCGGCCTGCGCCGCCCCCACCACCAGCACGGCGGGATCGCGGTCGGCATACTCGACCGCCTTCTTTCGCCGGTCGGCCCAATTCTCGCCGCCGAAATTGCGCTTCCAGTCGACGTTCTGCCAGCGGCTGCCGTTGGCCGGATCCTCGTGGCCGCGAATCTCGGCGAGCAGCGTCGCCAAGGTCCATGCCTTGTACGTACCGCTCCCGGGGCCGCCTTCCGGCACGAGGCGCACGACACCGTCGCAGGGACCGACGGCGCTCTCGAAGGTGAACATCACCTCGATCGTCTCGGTGCCGGCGCGCGTCACGATGCGCGGCGCCGCGCGCCCCCTGGCGAGCTGGACGTCGCGCGGCGCGGTCCTAGCGAGCAGCGGCACCAGGCGCCCGGCGATCGCCCTGGCGCCGGTCATCATGCGCAGGTCCCAGTCGAAGGCCAGAATGTCTCGCCAAAAACTCTCCGTCGCGAAGAGCGACGCGATCCGCGACTCGTCGCCGGAGTCGAGGGCCGCCGCGAAGTCGCCCAGCCAGCGTTGCGCCGTCGCCTTCGCCGAGCTGTCGCTCAGGATGCCGTCCATGGATTTCTCTCCCGCCGAACCAGGGAGAAAACTCTAGGCGCCGCCCGCGACGACGAACAAGCGAGCGGTCGGGACCGATTCTGCTGTGCGCGCCGAACTCAGGAGTTCGGCTTGGGCAGGCTCGTGGGCGTGATCCGCAGGATCTTGTAGCCCACGTTCTCAAGCTTCACGGCCTCGGCCTGGGCTTCCGCCAGGGTCGAATAGCCGATGCCGATCTCTGCCTGGGTGCGCGGATCGACCGTCCACACCATGTGCTTGCCGAATACTTCGTTTGCCATGGCGCGCTTATACAGAGCGCCGCCGGCCGCGTCCGATTTTTTGTTGGAATTCAACAATTTGCACGGGATTCGCCAGATCCGGGACCAAGTTTGCACCGGCGCGGCAATCTTGCCTTCTCCAAGTCGCACGACTCGGGTAAAAACCCTGCCCAGTGTGGGAAGGGCCGGTGGGACGGCTCTTTGGGTGAACATGGCTGTCCAGGTGGGACGCCGGGCCATCGTGGGGGCCGGCGCCCTGATCGCATGCGTGCCGCAGGTGGCGATGGGCAGGACCATCGCGCCGCAAGGCGCCCTCCTGCCGCCGGAGCAGCTCGCCTTCGCGGCGGCGATCGACGAGGCGTGGCGCGCCTCCAAGGCGGAACCGGATGCGGCGGCTCGCGCGAAAATCCTCGCCCGGCGCGGCGGCGAGATGCGCGCGGCGCTCGGCGAAAGCCTGCAGTTCCAGAACTGGCGCTGCACGCTGACCTACATCGCCCCGCTCCGGGAGACGACTCTGATCGCGGTCCACGTGCTGGGCTCGAAAGGCCGCGCGCGCGCGACGATCGGCAATTTCAGCTTCTCCGACGGCAGCGACGTGCGCCTCGATCCCGGCTCGCCGCTCGCCCAGCAGGCGCGCGAACTCCGCCTCGAGCAGCAGGTGCTCGCGTCGGGCGCCTTCAAGCCGGACAGCCTGCGCGG
>CAYRBQ010000604.1:0-2969 GCA_964422305.1 uncultured Reyranella sp.
GATCTTCTGCTTGGACGGCAGGGTCACCTGGTAGGCACCGATGTGCTGGGTGATGCCGCCCGCCTCGTGCGCGGCCACGTCGGTGGCGCGCAGCGCGTCGAGCAGCGAGGTCTTGCCGTGGTCGACGTGACCCATGATCGTGACGACCGGCGGACGCGGCTGCAGCGTCTCCTCGGCGTCGGCCGTGTCGGTCAGGCCGGTCTCGACATCACCCTCGGCGACGCGCTTGGGCCGATGGCCCATTTCCGTCACGACCAGCTCGGCCGTGTCGGCGTCGATCGCCTGGTTGATGGTCGCCATCACGCCCATGCGCATCAGCGTCTTGATGACGTCGGCGCCGCGCTCGGTCATGCGCGAGGCGAGCTCCTGCACCGTGATGGTCTCGGGGATCGTGACCTCGCGATAGACCTTCTGCTGCGGCTCGGCGCTGCCGAACTGCTGGCGACGCTCGCGCTCCAGGCGGCGGCGCTGCTGCGCCACCGACCGGCTGCGGAAGTCGTTCTCGCCGGCGACGGCGCGGCCGACATCGACCTTGTCGTTGCGGCGCTTGGGCGCCTCGCGGCGGGCGCCGGCCGGAGGCGGCAGGCGCTTGGGCGCGAGCGGCGGACGCGGCGGCAGGGGCCGGCGGATCTCGCCGGACGGCGCTCCGGCACCCAACGGACGACGGACCGGCGCCTGCGGCGCGGCGGCAGGCGCGGGCTGTGCGCCGGCCTCGATCTCCTGCGCCTGGCGGGCGATCGTGGTCTGCGGTGCCGCGGTCGCAGCCTGGTCGAGGCGCTTCTGGACCAGCGCATCGGCCTTGCGCTTGGCCTCTTCCTCGGACTTCTTGCGCGCCTCTTCCTCGGCGAGGCGCTTCTTGTGCTCCTCGTCGGACTTCTTGCGCGCCTCTTCCTCGATGGCGCGCCGGCTCGCCTCCTCGGCGGCCCGCTGGCGGGCGACCTCGGCGTCGCGGTTGGCGTCGACCAGGGCACGGGCGCGTGCTTCCTTCTCCTCCTCGGTCAGCGTGCGCAGCACGATGCCGCGGCCACCGCCCTCGCCGCCCGCGGAGCGCGTCGTCGCCGGACCGCGCGCCGCCGGAGTCGCGGCGCCGCCGCCGAGCTTCAGGGTGCGACCGGTCGGAGCCGCGGGCTTCGCGGCCTCGGGCGCCGGGGTGGGCGCTGGCGCCGGCGCGGCGGCGGGAGCAGCAGCTCCCGCGGGCCGCTTCACCGGCTTCTTGACCTCGACCGTCACCGCGCGCGTACGCCCGTGCGAGAACTTCTGGCGCACCTGGGTCGCATCCGCCTTCGCCGCCGCGCCGGAACGCGCGGTCGTCGAGAGGGTCAGCGGCTTGGTCGGCTTGTTCTGTTCTTTCTGTTCCGTCATGTCGGCTGTTGTCCTTGGTCCGCCCCGGCCCGTCAACCGGCGCTATTCAGCCGGAAGGCGCGCCAGCGCGCCGCCCCGACCGCAATTCGTTCAACGAAGGCGCCGCCCGCATCGTCGCGGGCGACCGCCACATAGACCGCCTGATCGCGGCCGAAGATTCCGCCGAGCAACCCGGCATCGCCCAGCCGCTCGATCGGCAGGCCGGTCGCCTGGAGCTTGCCGAGCCCGTCGCCGTCCGCCTCGGCGGCGACGACCAGCAGACCGGCCTGCTTGCGGCCGACCATCTGCTCGACCTTCACGAAACCCGCTACCGCGCGACCGGCGCGGCGCGCGCGGCCGAGATCGGCGAGAGGCCGCTCGAGCAGAAGTCCTTCCACCCGGTCCACGAGATCGGCCGGCGCCTTGACCGCGCGGCGCGCGGCCCTGGCGAACAGCCCCTTCTCGACCGCCCGCTGCAGCACCTCACGGCGGGCCAGCACCCACATGCCGCGCCCCGGCAGGCGTCGCGCCAGGTCGGGCACGACGTCTCCCTCGGGCCCGACGACGAAGCGGATCATCCGCTCCGGCGTGCCTTCCTCGCCGGTGACGATGCAGGTGCGCATCGGACCGGAAGGCGGGGCCGTGAGATGGGGTTCGGACATTGCGAGGGCAAGGGCCAACGGGCTTTTCCTCCGCTTTAGGCCTTGGCCGCGTCGCCGGCGCCCGCTTCCTCGGCCGGGAACCAGTGCTCGCGCGCCTTCATGATGATGGCGTTGGCGGTGTCGTTGTCCATGGCGCTCTCGCCCACGATCTCGCGCAGCTCGTCGGAGGCGAGGTCGGCCAGGTCGTCGAGCGATTTCACGCCCGCGTCGCCCAGCGCCACCAGCATCGGAAGCGTCAGGCCTTCCGCCGAGCGCACCTCCTCGGAGACGCCGAGCGTCTCGAGACGCTCGGCGAGCTCGGCGTCGCGCTTCTCGATGAATTCGCGGGCGCGGCGCTGCAGCTCGGTGGCGATCTCCTCGTCGAAGCCCTCGACGCCGGCCAGGCCTTCGACCTCGGAGTCGGCCACGTCCTCGACCGTGGCGTAGCCCTCGGCCACCAGCAGATGGGCGATGACGTCGTCGACGTCGAGCGTCGCCTTGAAGAGCTCGGTGCGCTCGCGCGTCTCCTTCTGGCGGCGCTCGCTCTCCTCGGTCTCGGTCATGATGTCGATCTCCCAGCCGGTGAGCTGGGAGGCGAGCTTCACGTTCTGGCCGCGGCGGCCGATCGCGAGGCTGAGCTGGTCGTCGGGGACCACGACCTCGGTCTTGGTCGTCTCCTCGTCCATCAGCACCTTGCTGACCTCGGCCGGGGCGAGCGCGTTGACGATGAAGTTCGCGGTGTCGTTCGACCACGGGATGATGTCGACCTTCTCGCCCTGCAGCTCCTGCACGACGGCCTGGACGCGGCTGCCGCGCATGCCGACGCAGGCGCCGATCGGATCGATCGAGCTGTCGTGGCTGAGCACGGCGATCTTGGCGCGGCTGCCGGGGTCACGCGCGACCGCCTTGATCTCGATGATGCCGTCGTAGATCTCCGGCACTTCCTGGGTGAACAGCTTGGCCATGAACTGCGGATGGCTGCGCGAC
>CAYRBQ010000605.1:0-2963 GCA_964422305.1 uncultured Reyranella sp.
GCTGCGGCCGGTGAATTTCCCGCCCGGTACGCCGGGTTGGGGCGCCAATCTCTTCCAGACGGCGCGCGGCCAGAAGGTGGTCGTGATCAACGTCATGTGCCGGCTGTTCATGGATGCGATCGATGACCCGTTCCGTGCGATCGACGCCGAGCTCGCGAAATACGCGCTCGGGCGCACGGCGAACCTGATCCTGGTCGACGTGCATGGCGAGGCGACCAGCGAGAAGCAGTCGGTCGGACACTATTGCGACGGCCGCGTCTCGGCGGTGCTCGGCAGCCACAGTCACGTGCCGACGGCGGACGGCTGGGTGCTGCCCGGCGGCACCGCCTACCAGACCGACGTCGGCATGTGCGGCGACTACGACAGCGTGATCGGCATGAAGAAGGAGATCGCAGTCCAGCGATTCGTCCGCAAGATGCCCGGTGAGCGCCTGATCCCCGCCGAAGGCGAGGGGACGCTGTGCGGGGCAGTGGTCGAAACCGACGACCGGTCCGGGCTCGCCCGGTCGATCCGGCCGGTCCGGCTCGGGGGCCGCTTGGCCCCCAGTCCCTAGATTGGCACCTGGCCTGCAGCATCTTGTATCTCACAGGCGGCATCTATAGCTATTAGATGTGCCTTGAAGAGGGTCATTGACGGCCTGGGGAAAAACCGGCATCCTTTTGATGTTAAACGGTTTTTCGCCAGTACGGCGAACTGTCTTCAAGGTTAGAGGGGGCGTCGGAATCTAGGTTCCGACGTTTTTTAGCGGGGGCTTCGGCCCCCGCCTTTTTTTGTGCCGACGCCCGCTGCGGCCCTCTCGTCACTGCCAAAACCCACGAGAAGTGGTATAGGCCCCTGATCCGGTTACTTAATCTGGTTGTCAGGCGATGGCGGGGCATTCCCAATTCAAGAACATCATGCACCGCAAAGGGCGCCAGGACGCCCAGCGGGCCAAGATCTTCACCAAGCTGATCCGGGAAATCACGACGGCCGCTCGGCTGGGCGCGGCCGACCCGAACTCCAATCCGCGCCTTCGCGCCGCCGTCATCGCCGCACGCGAGAACAACATGACGCGCGACACGATCGATCGGGCGATCAAGCGTGGGTCGGGCTCGGATGCCGACGCGAACTACGACGAGGTTCGCTACGAAGGCTACGGCCCGGCCGGCGTCGCCGTCATCGTCGAGGCGCTGACCAACAACCGCAATCGCACCGCCGGCGAGGTCCGGTCGATCTTCGCCAAGCACGGCGGCAACCTGGGTGAATCCAACAGCGTGTCGTTCATGTTCGACCGGCTGGGCGAGTTCCGCTTCCCGCTCTCGGCCGGCAGCGCCGACGATGTGCTGGAGAAGGCGATCGACGCCGGGGCCGACGACGTGGTGAGCGGCGAGGGCGAGGAGGCGGTCCATGAGATCTACTGCGCCCAGGACAGCTTCAATTCGGTGCGCGAGGCGCTCGAGAAGTCGCTGGGCCAGCCGACGGCAGCCAAGCTGATGTGGCGGCCGAAGACCACGACACCGGTCGAGGGCGAGACCGTGCAGACGATGATCGACCTGATCGCGGCCCTGGAAGATAACGACGACGTGCAGAACGTCTACGCCAACTTCGAGGTGTCGGACGACGCTCTGGCGAAGTTCGCGGCCTGAGCCGGGCGGAATGAGACTGATCGGCCTCGATCCCGGCCTGCGGCTCACCGGCTGGGGCGTGATCGAGGTCGAAGGCAACCGGCTGCGCCACGTGGCCCATGGCGTCGTGAAGGTCGCGACGACGGGCACGCTGGCCGAGCGGCTGAACGAGTTGTTCGATGGCGTCGCCGCCGTCGTCGAAGCGCAGCGGCCGCTCGAGGCCGCGGTCGAGGAGACCTTCGTGAACGTGAACCCGGGTTCGACCCTGAAGCTCGGTCAGGCGCGCGGCGTGGTGCTGCTGGCGCCGGCGCGCGCGGGTTTGCCCGTCTACGAGTATGCCGCGAACCTCGTGAAGAAATCGGTGGTCGGGGCGGGTCACGCCGACAAGAGCCAGATCGCCATGATGGTCGGGCGGCTGCTGCCGGGCGTCACGGCGACGGCGGACGCCGCCGATGCGCTGGCTGTCGCGATCTGCCACGCCCATCACCGCGCCACGGCAAGGCGAATCGAGGCCGCGCTGTGATCGCCAAGCTGAAAGGCATGGTCGACGCGGTCGACACCGACAGCGCAGTCATCGACGTGGGCGGCGTCGGCTATCTCGTGTCGGCCTCGGCGCGCACCCTGCGCGACCTCGCGGTCGGCGGGCCGGCGACCATGCTGGTCGAAACGATCGTGCGCGAGGATGCGATCGCGCTCTACGGATTCCTGGAGACCGCCGAGCGCGACTGGTTCCGCATCCTCACCACGGTGCAAGGCGTCGGCGCCCGCGTGGCGTTATCCATCCTCTCCACGCTGTCGCCCGACGAGGTCGCGCGGGCGATCGCCGCACAGGATCGGGCGACGCTCAGCCGTCCCGCGGGCGTAGGGCCGAAGCTCGCCGCACGCCTCGCCACCGAGCTCAAGGACAAGGCGGCCGCATTCGGTGTAGCTCCTGCTCCCGCATTGCCGGCCAACGCCAATGCGCCGTCCGGCACCGCCGGTTCGATCAACGAGGACGCGGTCTCGGCGCTTGTGAACCTGGGCTACAAGCGCGTCGAGGCGTTCGGTGCGGTGGCGCGCGTCACGCAACGGCTGGGCGGCGAGGCGAGGCTCGACGCGGTGATCCGCGCCGGGCTGCAGGAACTGGCGCGATGAACGCCACCCCCGAAAGGCTCGTCACGTCCAAGCGGGCCGAGGAGGATTCGGCGGAGCTGGCGCTGCGTCCGCAGACGCTCGACGATTTCGTCGGGCAGCGCCAGGTCCGCGAGAACCTCAAGATCTTCATCGCCGCCGCCAAAGCGCGCGGCGAGGCGCTCGACCACGTGCTGCTGCACGGCCCACCGGGCCTCGGCAAGACGACGATGGCGCAGATCGTGGCGC
>CAYRBQ010000606.1:0-2957 GCA_964422305.1 uncultured Reyranella sp.
GCGCCGGCGCGCGTCAGGAACTCCGCGTCCTCCTTGGTGTAGATGTCGTTGGTGACGACGGCGATGTCGTAGGCCTCGCGCATGCGCTTGCAGAGGCGCTCGACCAGGGCGGTCTTGCCCGACCCGACCGGGCCGCCGACGCCCACTCTCAATGGACCACGCACGCTCATTTTTCCAACTCTCCCGCCACCAGGGCGATGTAGCCGATGCCGATCAGCAGGCAATAGGGCGAATAGTACTTCCGGTTGCGCGTCGCAAACGGCTCGTCCTTGAAATGGGCCCGCCAGCGCACGCTGTAGCCCGCGATGCCGCGGGCGACGAAGATTCCGGCGATGGTGTAGGTCCCGGCGAGCACGACCGGATCATGAATGCGGCCGATCACGTACCACGGCCACAAGGCCATGGCCGCGAGCCCGATAGCCACCGCGAAGCACTGCCAGGTCGGTGGCATGCGGCGGCGGCCGTCGCCGACGACGGAGCGGGCCAGCGCTTCCTCGCTGGGTTCCGGCCAGTGGCTGCCCAGCCCCCACATGGCGTGGATCACGGCGATGGCGCCGACGCCGATCGTGAGCAGCAAGGCAAGCAGGACGGTCATGAGCGGAACAGCCGCGTGTACTGGGTCTCGTGCCGCAGCGAGCACCAGTCGAGCAGCGGCGTCGCGGTGCCGACCTCGTCGAGGGACTCGACGGCGATCGCGGCATTGGTTGTGTCGTGAACGGCGCCTTCGAGCGCCGCCAGCGCCATCTGCCCATCGCTCTGGCCGAGCGGCACGGCACGCAGCGCGGCCGAGATCAGGTTGGCGGAGAAAGCGTGCAGGTAACCAGCCAATGCCTGGTCCAGCGCGATGCCATGCGCCGCAGCGGCGAGCGCCACCGCGACCGGCAGCGCGAGCTCGCCGCCCAGGCGGTCGTGCGCCGCGTCGAGCGCCTGGTGTGGCCAAGCCGTACGTGTGATGGAAAGGAACGAGCCGCCCTGCTGGCGTGATTCCAGCGCAATCTCCGACGTCCCGCGCCACGCAGCCGCGCGTTCCGCGATCCTGTCGAACGCCGGCCAGTCGCCGGCATCGGCCGCGCGCCATGCCGCGGCAAATAGCGCCCCATCGACCGCCCCCGTGCCCCGACGCAGCACGCTGTCGAGCCAGGCGACCAGCGACGCGCGGTCCTTCACCAGCCGCTCCTCCACCGCCGTCTCGACGCCGTGGCTGTAGCTGAAGGCGCCGATCGGATAGGCGGGCGAAAGCCAGGCCAGCAGCCGGTAGAGTGGATCGCTAACCATGGCGCTCGGCGTGCAGCTCACCATGGCGGTGGCCGGTATCGTGATTGTGCTGCCCGTAGGCGCCGCCTTCGGGATCGAACGGCACACGCACCTTGCGCACTTTCGCGCCCAGCCCCTTCAGCATGTCGACGATCACATGGTCGTCGCGGATCAGGAGTCGGTCGCCCTCGATCTGGGTCGGCAGGTGGCGGTTGCCGAGATGCCAGGCGAGGCGGGCGAACGAGGCGGGATCGCAGCCGCGAACCTCGACGAGATCCTCGTCGGCAGCCTTCACCTCGACGAAGCCGCCCTCCTCCAGCCGGAGACCGTCGCCCGAGTGCAGGACGACCGGCTCGACAAGGTCGAGCAGGAAATCGAGACCGCCATCGCCCAGCATGCGCAGGCGTCGCCGGTAGCGGTCGTCGAACAGCAGGGTGACGGTGTCAGTGCGCTCCGCAGCCGGCCAGTGGCCGGACCGCACGACGGCGACGGCGCGTTTCATGGTCAGAACAGCCCACTCATCAGAACAAGAAATAGCGTTGCGCCATGGGGAGCGACGTGGCGGGCTCGCAGGTCAGCAGCTCGCCATCGGCCCGGACCTCGTAGGTCTCGGGATCGACCTCGATCGAGGGGCAGAGCGAATTGTGGATCATGTCTTTCTTGCCGATCTTGCGCGTGCCCTCGACCGGCAGCAGCGGCCGGCTGAGGCCCCACTTCTTCGCCACGCCCTTCGCGATCGCCGCCTGCGAGACGAACAGCGCCGGACTCATCACCAAGCTGCGGCCGAGCGCGCCGAACATCGGCCGGTAGTGAATCGGCTGCGGCGTCGGGATCGAGGCGTTGGGGTCGCCCATCGGCGCCGCCACGATCGAGCCGCCGATCAGCACCATGTCGGGCTTGGCGCCGAAGAAGGCCGGCGACCAGATCACGAGATCGGCACGCTTGCCGGCTTCGACCGAGCCGACATGCTTGGAGATGCCGTGGGTAATGGCCGGGTTGATCGTGTACTTGGCGACGTAGCGCTTCACGCGGACATTGTCGTTGTCGCCCTGCTCTTCCTTCAGGCGGCCGCGCTGCTTCTTCATCTTGTCGGCGGTCTGCCAGGTGCGGATGATGACTTCACCCACCCGGCCCATGGCCTGGCTGTCAGACGACATCATCGAGAAGGCGCCGAGATCGTGCAGGATGTCTTCAGCCGCAATCGTCTCGCGCCGGATGCGGCTGTCGGCAAAGGCGACGTCTTCCGGAATCCGCGCATCGAGATGATGGCAGACCATCAGCATGTCGAGATGCTCGTCCACGGTGTTTATCGTGTAGGGCATGGTCGGGTTGGTGGAGCTGGGCAGCACATTGGCCAGCCCCGCCACCTTGATGATATCCGGCGCATGGCCGCCGCCCGCGCCCTCGGTGTGGAAGGCATGGATGGTGCGGTGCTTGAAGGCGGCGATGGTATCCTCGACGAAGCCGCTTTCGTTCAGCGTATCAGTGTGGATCGCCACCTGGATGTCATACTGCTCGGCCACGTTGAGGCAGTTGTCGATGGCGGCCGGCGTGGTGCCCCAGTCTTCATGTAACTTAAGGCCGCAGGCGCCGGCGGCGATCTGCTCGACCAGGCCTTCGGGGCGCGAGGCATTGCCCTTGCCGAGGAAGCCGATATTCATCGGGAAGGCCTCGGCGGCCTGCATCATGCGCATCATATGCCA
>CAYRBQ010000607.1:0-2951 GCA_964422305.1 uncultured Reyranella sp.
CCAGGTGTCGCGCGCCGTCGCCTCGGCGAAGCGGCCGCCGGTGACGATGCCGATGTCGGCCGATGTGCCGCCGACATCGAAGGTGATGAGGTTGCGCTTCTCGGAAAGGGCGCCGGCCCAGTCGCCGCCGATGACGCCGGCCGCCGGTCCGGACAACAGTGTGAGGACCGGGCGCTCCGCGACCATCGCCGGCGTGGCGACGCCACCGTTCGACGCCATGATGCGCAGGTCGGCCTTGAATCCCGAGGCCTCGATCTCGGACTCGAGCCGCGTGACGTAGTTCCTCACCTTCGGTCCGACGAAGGCGTTCATCGCCGTCGTCGTAAAGCGCTCGAACTCGCGGAACTGCGGCGACACGGATGACGACGTCGTGGCGAAGCAGCCGGGATATTCCTCGCGGACGATCGCCATGGCGCGCGCCTCGTGCGCCGGATCGAGGTATGAGAACAGGAAGCAGATCGCGATCGCCTCGACGCCGGCCTCCCTGAGCTCGCGCACCGCGTGTCTCACGCCGTCCTCGTCGAGCGGCTCGAGCACCTGGCCCTTCGGCGGCACCAGCCGCTCCTTCACCGTCTTGCGGTGCCGGCGTTTCACCAGCGGTCGGTCCTGCCAGGGGATGTCCTGCATGATCGAGTAGTGCTGCGGCCGCTGGTGGCGGCCGATATGGAGAATGTCGCGATAGCCGCCGGTCGTGATCATGCCGGTCACGGCGCCGTCGTGCTCCAGGACCGCGTTGGTCGCGATCGTCGTGCCATGGAACACCACGTCGATCGTCTCGCGCGGGATGTCGTACTTGTCGCAGAGCGCCATGAGGCCCTCAACGACGCCGCGCGACGGGTCGTCCGGCGTCGTCGAGATCTTGTGCACCGCCGTGCGCCCGGCCTCGGTGTCGGCAAAGACCAGGTCGGTGAACGTCCCGCCGACATCGACACCGATCAGCCGCATCTCTTCCTCCCGCGTGGTCTTCGACCGGCTTCAGCAAGAGCCGCGCCAAGCGGCCATTCCGGGGAGAGCACCCCCTCCCGGAATTCTACAGTGCTGGCATGGGCCTTGCTTCGCCGATCGCATGGCCAAGCAGCCCGATATCGAGCTCGTTGCCCTGACCAAGCGCTACGGCGAGACGGTGGCTGTGGACTCGATCGGGCTGCGCATCCCCGCCGGCTCCTATTGCTGCCTGCTCGGTCCCAGCGGGTGCGGCAAGACCACGACCTTGCGCATGGTCGCCGGCCACGAGGAGGCGAGCGAGGGCGATATCGTCCTGGGCTCCGACAACATCACCAACCTGCCTCCGGCGGCGCGCGGAACGGCGATGATGTTCCAGAGCTACGCGCTCTTTCCGCATCTCGACTGCACTGACAATGTCGCCTTCAGCCTGAAGATGCGCGGCGTGGACAAGGAGCAGCGCCGCCTGCGCGCCCTCGACATGCTGAAGCGTGTCCACATGGACCGCTATGCCTCGCGCCTGCCGGCCCAGCTCTCGGGCGGGCAGCAGCAGCGCGTGGCGCTGGCGCGCGCCCTGATCACCGATCCGCAGGTGCTGCTGCTCGACGAACCGCTGTCGGCGCTCGATCCGTTCCTGCGCATCCGCATGCGCGAGGAACTGAAGGCGCTGCAGACGCGGCTGGGCATCAGCTTCATTCATGTGACGCACAGCCAGGACGAGGCGATGGCGCTGGCCGATCTCGTGGTCGTCATGAACGGCGGCAAGATCGAGCAGGCGGCACCGCCACGCGAGGTCTTCAACCGTCCGGCGTCGGCCTTTGTCGCGAAGTTCATCGGCGGTCACAACGTGCTGCCGGCCGCCGTGACACGGGCCTCGGGCGAGCAGCCGTTCGTTGCCATCCGCGCCGACCGTATGACGGTGCAGGCGGGAGCGGCCGGGAACGCTGACGCGAGCTCGCTGCAGGGCGTGGCGCGGTCCGTCGAGTATCTCGGCTCGACCGTGCAGGTGGGCGTCGATGTCGCCGGTCTCGAAACCCTGTCCGCAACGGTTCCGGAGGCGCGCTTCGATGCGGCGCCGGTGCGGGCGGGCGATCCGGTGACCCTGTCTTGGAGACCCGAGGACGTGCACGTCCTCGGACGTTGAGGGGAGGCGGCCCCGCGCCGTCGCTGGCTGAGGAGGAAGACGAGATGGCTCGGAAGACGAACGGCGGCATCGGCCGCCGCAGGATGCTGAAGGGGGCGGCGGGCGTTGCGGGCGCCGCTGTGGGCAGCGGCGCGATCACCGGCTTCCCCGGTGATCTGGGCGCAGAACAACAAGAACATCGTGCTCCGCCAGTGCGGAACCGGTGTGTCGGCGATCAACGAGATTGCGGAGAAGTGCAAGGCCGACCTTGGCATCACGCTCCAGATGACGGCGCTCGACTCCGACGCAGTCGTTCAGCGCGTCGTCACGCAGCCGAACTCGTTCGATATCGGCGATATCGAATACTGGATGTGCAAGAAGGTCTTCCCGGCGAACACGCTGCAGGCGATGGACGTCAAGAAGATCAAGTACTTCGACAAGATCGTGCCGATCTTCACGACCGGCAAGCTGAAGCCCGACAGCGTGATTGCGCAGGGCACCGCACCCAATACGGTGAGCTTCGTGGAAGGGCCGGGCTCGACCAAATTCGCCAAAGGCCAGACCGGCTGGTTCACGATGATCCCGACGATCTACAACGCCGACACGTTGGGCATCCGCCCCGACCTCGTCGGCCGCAAGATCGAAAACTGGAAGGACATCCTCGATCCGAAGTTCAAGGGCAAGACCTCGATCCTCAACATCCCGTCGATCGGCATCATGGATGCCGCGATGATCTGCGAGTCGGCGGGTATCGTGAAGTACGGCGACAAGGGCAACATGACCAGGGCGGAGATCGACAAGACGATCGAGTTCCTGATCAAGACCAAGAAGGAAGGCCAGTTCCGTGCCTTCTGGAAGACCTTCGACGAGTCGGTGAACCTCATGG
>CAYRBQ010000608.1:0-2937 GCA_964422305.1 uncultured Reyranella sp.
CCTGCTCCTTCCACTTGAGCAGCTCGGGGTGCGCGCCCTGGAACTCGGGCATCACTTCCTTCGCGAACAGCTCGAGCGATTCGCAGATGTCCTCGTGGCGGTTCTTGCCGGCCTGGTTCAGCAACACGACCTGGTCGATGTTGGATTGCTGGAACTTCTTCAGCTTCTTGCGGATCGTGTCGGGCGAGCCGATCAGGCCGCCGCGCAGCGCCGCGGCGTGCAGGTCCGGGTTGGCCTTCTTCCACTTATTGTACTCGTCCCACATGTTGACCGTGCCGGCAGCCGGCCGGCGCCGGTCGGCGGACTGGCCGTAGAAGCGCAGCGCGAACTGGAAGAACGTGTCGCCGTCGGCGCGCTCGCGCGCCTCCTCGTCGGTCTTGGCGCACATGAAGAAGCTGACCAGCGCGATGTTGGGATTGGTCTTGTAGTCGGCGAGCTTCTTCTGCCGCTTCACGAAGGCGTTGTAGTAGGCGTGGACCCAGGCGTGGGCCGCGTCGGCCGAGACGAACTGGAAGCCCAGCGCCCCCATGCCCCACTCGCCGGCGTTGGTCAGCGTCTTGAGCTGCGAGCAGGCGACCCAGAGCGGCGGGTGCGGCTTCTGCAGCGGCTTCGGCACGACCATGCGCAGCGGGATGTTCCAGGTCTTGCCCTGGTGCTCGCTGGGGCCGTCCTTGAACATCGGCATGATGGCGCGGACGGCTTCCTCGAAGATCTCGCGCTTGTTCTCCATGGTGACGCCGAACGGCTCGAGCTCGGTGATCGAGGCGCTCTCGCCCATGCCGAACTCGCAGCGGCCGTTCGACAGCAGGTCGAGCGTCGCGACCCGCTCGGCGACGCGCGTCGGATGGTTGGTCGTCACCTGGAAGATGCCGTGGCCCAGCCGGATCTGCTTGGTCCGCTGGCTCGCCGCGGCGAGGAAGGATTCGGGCGAGGGCGAGTGGGAGTATTCCTCGAGGAAGTGATGCTCGACCTGCCAGGCATGGTCGTAGCCCAGCCTGTCAGCCAGCTCGATCTGGTCGAGCGCGTTCTGGTAGAGGCGATGCTCGTCGCCCGGCGCCCAGGGACGCGGAAGCTGCAGCTCGTAGAAGATCCCGAATTTCATGGCGTGCCCTCCGGGAGAGAGCATGACGGGGAATCAGGCGGGTGCAATAGGGTGCGGTATGGCGTTTCGCTGGGAGGGACGGCGCGTGACCTTAGGGCAGATCGCTAGAGCAAGCTCACTACTCTCCCTCGAATATCTGAGACCACAAAAGCAAAAGCTTGTTGCTTAGTTCTTTAAAGTCTTTTGCCGCCTGAACTAGATCGACGTCCTGCTTCGGACGGAGCTGGCTCATGCTCTTCATTTCGAGAGGCTCCAAAATGAACTTGGAGCCCTTTAGGACAAAAAACTGATCGTAATAGGCGTGCACAATCGAGTTGCGAACTTTACTCGCTCGAAGCATTCTTAAATTCTGTCTTTGAGTATGAAGGGTTGAAGCCGCGCGGCCCATTCAAGCTTGTTGGCGAGCAGATCGACGGCTCATTCACCTGGGGACATCAAACGCATCTACTTGAGGCGCGCTGGGTCAAGGAGCCTGTCGCGGGAATTGGCTTCTCTTCATTCATGTACAAGATTGAAGGAAAGACAGCGAATACACGTGGCCTGTTTGTTTCCATCAATGGCTATTCGCAAGAGGCAATTGCAGGCCTTAAGCAAAAGGGGCAGCTGCGCTTCATTTGTATGGATGGAGCGCATCTAATGCGCGCTTTGTCGCCAGGCGCGACGCTTGGCGGCGTCCTCGAAGAGTTGTGGCGACATGCTGACGAGACGGGTGAACCGTTCCTGCCAGTTAATAAGATGCGTCTCTAAGTCGAGCGAGCGCCGCGGACCAACCGTCCAGGCAACGCGCCCGTCGCTTCGCCCTGTCGATACACGACCGCACCCGACACGATCGTCGCGTCGAAGCCGTCTGTCCTTTGGATCAGGCGACGGCCGCCGGCCGGAAGGTCGTAGACGACCTCGGGCTTCCTGAGCCGCATCCGGTCGTAGTCGATGATGTTGATGTCGGCCTTAAGGCCGGGCTTCAGCACACCACGGTCACCGAGGCCGACCTCAAGCGCGTTGTCGGAAGTCAGGCGCTTGATGGCCCAGGCCACGGGAAACAGCGAGCCGCGCGCGCGGTCCTTGGCGCGATCGCGCGTCCAGTGGGTCAGCGTGTAGCTGGTGGCAGTCGCGTCGCACATGATGCCGACATGCGCGCCGCCGTCGCCGAGGCCGATCAGCGTGTTGGGCGCGTCGATCATCTCGCGCACCACGTCGAGGTTGCCGCCCGCGAAGTTGGTGACGGGCAGATAGATGATCTGCTTGCCGTCGTTCTCCAGCATTAGGTCGTAAGCGACCTCGGCCGGCGGACGGCCCTGGCGCGCGGCGATGGCGGCGATGCTGCGCTCCGGTGCGGGCTCGTAATCCGGCGGGTCGGCCAGCGGATACATGCGGTCCCAGCGGTCGACCATGCGCCGGCTGCGGTCGCCCTCGAAGGATTCGGCCAGCACGCGGGCGCGGAACTCGGGCTTGCGCCATTCGGCGAGGCGTTGCGGGAAGGGCAGGCGGGACGTGCGGTCGGCGCTCGGCCGGCCGGTGAAGGGCGTTTGCGAGAGTTCGAGGCCCAGCAGCACGCAGGTCGGGCGCGAGCGGACCTGGGCGGTGATGCGGAGCCCCTCGCGGTTGGCCTGGTCGATCGCCGCCATCGTGTCGCGCCAGCCGTTGGGGCGGGCGTTGGATTGCGTGAGGGTGATGGTGAGCGGGCGGCCTGATTCCTTTGCCAGCCGCCGGAACAGGTCGATCTCGCCTTCCTGGAAGTCCGACACGATCTGCAGCCAGCCGGCATCGGCCCGGCGCATTGCGCGGGCGATGGCGGTGAGCTCGGCCTCCTCGGCGCGGAGGGTCGGGATGTGCTT
>CAYRBQ010000609.1:0-2917 GCA_964422305.1 uncultured Reyranella sp.
CCTCGCGCGCGCTGGTCGAGAAGGCGGTGCGCACCAGGGCGCGCGCCTGCTCCTCGACGACGGAGAGCAGGCGGTTCCACATCACCTGCAGACGGATATCGGAAGGCGTGCTCATGCGCGGTCCTCCAGGACGATCTGGCTCACGGAATTGATGCGGGCGGCGAAGCCCTTGGGCACGACGGTGGTGGTGCCGTCCTCGATGATCAGCGCCGGCCCGTCGAGCGACATGCCGGGCTTCAGGGCGTCGCGCTCATGGATGGCGGCCTTCTCGCGCGCACCGCTGGCGGGATCGAGCACCTCGCGGTGCCCGGACGGTGCCGGCGCCTTCGCCGCCGCGATCGGCTTCGCCGCTGGCGGTAATGGTCGGTCGGTAGCGAGCGAGAGGGTCCAGGTGAGCGCCTCGACCTCGAGCTTGGGGATCGCGCGGCCGAACACGGTTTCATAGGTCGCCTCGAAGCGGCGGCGCAGCTCGCCGGCCGCATCGGCGGCAAAGGGCTGGCTGGGCAGCGGCACGGCGATCTCGTGGCCCTGGCCGCGATAGCGCATGAAGGCCTGGCGCTGCTCGACCAGCTTCTCGCCCGGCGCCGCCGGTCGCACGACCGCCTCGGCTTCGGCGCGCATGGCGGCGAACAGCTCGTTCAGCATCTTGGCGTCGAACATGTCGAGCCTGAGGTGGCGCGTGCGCACGACCTCGTAGGCGATCGGCGCGCGCAGGAAGCCGAACGCCGAGCCGACACCCGCGCCCACCGGCACGATCACCTGCTTCATGCCGAGCTTGCGCGCGAGCCGCGCGGCATGCAGGGGCGCCGCGCCGCCGAAGGCGATCAGCGCGCGATCAGCCGTGTCCTTGCCGTTCTCGACGGCGTGCACACGGGCGGCACTCGCCATGGTCTCGTCGACGATCTCGGCGACGCCTGCCGCCGCGCCCAGTGCATCGGTCTTGAGCGGGCGTGCGATGGACTGCAGGGCGGCTTCGGCCTTCTCGCGACGGAGCGGGATGGCGCCGCCCGCGAAGCGCGTCGGATCGAGGCGGCCGAGGGCCGTATCGGCATCGGTGACGGTGGGCTCGGTGCCGCCGCGGCCGTAGCTCGCGGGGCCGGGCACGCTGCCGGCCGAATCGGGTCCCACCTGGATGCGGCCGAGCGCGTCGAGGCGAGCGATCGAGCCGCCGCCGGCCCCGATCTCGACCAGCTCGATGACGGGGATGCGCACCGGCAGGCCGGAACCCTGCACGAAGCGGTAGGCGCGCGCGACCTCGAACTGGCGCGACCGCTGCAGTTCGAGATCGTCGAGCAGGGTGAGTTTTGCAGTGGTGCCGCCCATGTCGAAGGCGACAGCCTTGCGGGCGTCGTTCTCCGCCGCGACCGTGCGGGCCAGGATGGCGCCGCCAGCCGGGCCGCTCTCGACGAGCCGCACCGGATAGCGCCGCGCCGTCTCGACGGTGGTGATCCCGCCGGACGACATCATGAGCAGCAGCGGCCCCGCGATGCCTTCCTTCTTGAGATCGGCCTCGAGCTGGCCGAGATAGCCCGCCATCTTCGGCAGCACGTAGGCATTGGCGATGGTGGTCGAGGTACGCTCGTACTCGCGGATCTCGGGGCAGACCTCGCAGGAGAGTGAGATCGCCACGCCGGGCAACTCCCCGGCCAGGATCTCGCCCGTCCGGCGCTCGTGCGTCTCGTTGGTGAAGCTGTGCAGGAAGCAGACGGCGACGGCCTCGATTTTCGCCGCCTTGAGCTCGGACGCGACTTTGCGGACCGCCGCCTCGTCGAGCGCCAGCAGCACGGCGCCGTCGGCCGCCACGCGCTCGGGCACGCCGAACCGAAGGTCGCGCGACACCAGCGGGTCGGGCCGCTCCAAGTAGATGTCGTACTGCTCGAAGCGGTGCTCCCAGGCCATCTCGACGGAGTCGCGGAAGCCTGCCGTCGTCACCAGCGCGGTGCGCGCGCCCTTGCGCTCGATCAGCGCGTTGGTGGCGAGCGTCGTGCCGTGCACCACCAGGGTCACGTTGGATGGCTTGACCTTGGCCTGCGCCAGGATGGTGCGCACGCCGTCCATGACGGCACGCTCCGGCGCGTCGGGCGTGGTCAGCACCTTGATGGAGTGGGCTGACGTGCCGGTTTCCAGCACGACATCGGTGAACGTGCCGCCGATGTCGACAGCCAGCCGTGTGGACGCCAGAGGGGCGGACATTCTTACTGTTGGTCGAGCTTGATGTTGCCCTTGCGCACCACGTCACCCCAGGTGACCGAGTCGCGCTTCAGGAAGGCCACGTAGTCGTCCGGCGAGAGCACGGCGGGGGTGAGGCCGTTGTCGTCGTACTTCTTCTTCACGTCGGGCTCGGCCAGCACCTTGGCGACGGCGGCGTTGAGCCTATCGACGATCGGCTTGGGCGTGCCGGCGGGAGCGGCGAGGCCGTACCAGTTCTCCGCCACATAGCCCTTCACCGCCTCGGCGACGGCCGGCGTGTCGGGTAGGACGGGCCAGCGCTCGGGCGAGGTCACGGCCATGGCGCGCACCTTGCCGCTGCGGATCAGGCCGAGCGTCGCGGGATCGCCGAAATAGGCGTCGACGATGCCGGCGGCGAGATCGTTCAGCGCCGGACCGGTGCCGCGATAGGGCACGTGGATCATCTTGAGACCGGACATCTGCGTGAAAAGCTCGCCCGCGAGATGCTGGCTGGTGCCGATGCCGCCGGACGCCCAGCGCAGTTCCTGGCGCTTCGCGAGTTCCATGAACTCGGGCAGCGTCTTGGCCGGGAGGTCGTTGCGCACCGCCACGATGAAGGGCATGCGCACCAGCCGCGTGATCTGAGCCAGTGCCAGCGGATCGTAGGGCATCTTGGCGCGGAGATGCGGTCCTGCGGTCAGCGTGCCGGCACCCGTGAGCGACAGCGTGTAGCCGTCGGGCGGGGCAT
>CAYRBQ010000610.1:0-2910 GCA_964422305.1 uncultured Reyranella sp.
TTTCCTAGCCTATTCCTGCTGAACCTGCAACTCGAATCTGTGGATAAGTCGAGGAATCTTTCCTATCGCCGAACGAGCCTTCCCGCGCTGGGAGACGGCCGGACCGGTAAATCCCGATGGTCATCTCAGGTCTCGTCCCGTGAATCGCCCAGCATGCGGGCATAGAGATCGGGGCAGAGGCGCGTGATGTCGGCCAGCACCTGCAGGCCGACATTGCGCTCGCCCTCGCGGAAGAAGGTGGCGCCGTTGGAGCTTCCAGGGCCGGCGAAACTCGTCTCGTAGAGGTGGCAGCTCTGCAGCAGCCGCCCCACGAAGCGCCGCCCCTCGCGCTGGTTCATCAGCCAGAGGAGATCGGCGTCGGCGCGCTCGGCACGCAGCCGCCGCTTCTTCTGGCGCTCGGACACGTGGGCGCGATCGCCGGCATCGTAGCCGGCGGCATGGTCGGTCATGCGGGTTCTCCCAATGAAAAAGCCCGGCTCTGTGGGAGCGCCGGGCGGTTGCGATGGTCTCTGGAATCAGTTGTCAGATTGAGTCTTCGTATCCTTGAAGCGCCGCAACTGTCGTAACCAAACCAGCCTTCAGCATCCTTTGAATCAACTCGGCAGGTGTAGCCGGCGGATTCTTGTAGCGTGTACGCATCGTCTTCAAGGCATGAAGCGCGTCCGTCGGATAGAGCTCGAACGTATTGAGGACGAATTCGTCGGCAGAGCGCGTCTCGATGTCATATTTGGCCAGTATGTCCGGCGGAAAGTCCTTCAGGTCTCGGTGACGATGACACTTGCGCCGCTCCGGATCGCTGCGGCGAGGACATGTCGATCATCATTGTCGGGCAACGTCAAAGAAGGGATGAGATCTTCATATCCAGTCGTCACTGCTTCAGGAAAGGCTTCGTTCATTGCTTCAATTGTCGCCTTGATCGCAGCTTCCCGTTCGGGCTTCCCGGCAATCAGATTCTCCGACCATTCGGCATTGATTTCCGCTGTCCAGACAGGGCGATAGAGCCCGGCTTCTGCGAGTGAAAGCAAAACGTCCCGTACCAGAAATGGATAAAGGACGTTCGCATCGAGCATCGCCGTGAAGCGATCGGCGACATGCCTCATTCGGCGTCGATTTCCTGACCGAGCAAGGCGAGCTTGTTCAGGGCATCGTGACGGATCTTGTCGCGACGACGCTTGTACTTGAACAAGTCCTCGGCCTTGATCCGGCGGTGAGTTCCCACCTTGAAGTGGGGAATCTCCCCCTCTTCGATCAGCTTGACGAGGAACGGGCGAGACACGTTCAGCAAATCCGCCGCTTCCTGGGTGGAGAGCTCTGCCCCGAACGGCACGAGCGTCACCGCCTCGCCCTTGCTGACCAGCAAAAGCAGATCGAGCACCAGCTTGCTCACCGCTGGTGGCAGCTCAATCCGGGAAGCTTCGCCGCCAGGTGCCAGACGCAATACGAGAGCACCCTGCTTGTTGGTCTGACCCGCAAGAGTGGCGATTGCCTTCTTGGCCTTGTCTGCTTCGTCGCGCGTCGGAAGCCGCTCTGAAAGGGATCCATCGAAGGGCATGACACTCTCTCCTCTTCAGGAGGTACGCATATAGGACATCTCCCCATCAAACGCAATATTCGAATCACTCGAAATAACTGAACGAATATTCCAGAGGCCGGTTCCGACGTCGCCCGTGAGCCTTTCATGCCTTGGGCTGGGACAAATACACATCCCAAATGAAAAGGCCCGGCGGCTCCGACCTCTCAGTGTCTGAGGCGGAGCCCCGGGCGGGGCGTCGATGCACTTAGCGTCAGTGTAGGCTTTTTCCTAGCCTATTCCTGCTGAACCTGCAAGTCGATCCTGTGGATAACTCCGGCCTTCTTCCCGCCGGCGCGAGTCGTTCGCAATCAACGGCCTTGAGAGCGACTGCCATTTTCGCGTCGCGCTCGATATTCCTGCATTTTTAGTTCAATTTTCACCGGGATGGCGCATTTTGAAGGCCCATGCCCGTCCACTGGAAAATCGACTCCGACACCCGGATGATGAGCGTGCAGGCCGAGGGCCTGGTCGCGCGGCACGAGTTCGAGGCGATGCTCGACGCGATGGAGGGTGCCGACGCCGTCGGTTACGCCAAGCTGTTCGACGGGCGCGGTGCGGACACGGCGATGGGCGTGGCGGAGCTGATGGCGATCGGCGTGCGCATCAAGGCGCTGCACGCCCGCCAGGCGCCACGGCCGGTCGGCCCGCTGGCGATCGTGATCGACGGCGACAAGTTCGGACTGGTGGCGCGCGTGCTGGGGATCCTCGCTACGGCGCGGCGGCCGATGCGCGTGTTCGACGAGATCGAGCCGGCGCGCAAGTGGCTCGACGGGCGGCGCTCGGTCGCCGCCTGAGCCCCGTGCGAAACGGGAAAACGATTCGCGTCGAGCCTTCCTGAGAGTCCGTCGCAGCGCATGCCGGCGCGCAACAGCGATTTCTCCGGCGCGTTGTGGGGGCGCGAGCGAACAGGGAGACAATGAAGATGTCGAAGGCACGAAGCGCCGAAGAAGCGCAGATGCTGATGGCCCTCTATGCCGGGCAGAAACTGCCGGCCCTGCCGGGCGTGCTGGAGAAGCTCCGGGCGCTCGGCCTGGTCGAGCCGGGGCCGCGCGGCTTCGTCCTGACTCGCGACGGCGAGAAGGCGGCGCGGCAGGCGACGATCGCTGCGGCGCGAGCGGAGGGTGAAGCGACGACGGCCGAAGGACGGGAACGGGAGTCGCCGCCGCCGGAAGTCCCGGCGGCGGCGAGCGACTAGGGCCTCCGCAACCTCCTCGCCCCGAGGGCGTTACCAGCGGGCGCCGGTTTCCTACCTAGTTCCCGCGCGCGGCGCCCTTGCTTTCCCTGCCGGGTCAGCCGCTCTTCGCCCGCCCCGTGCCGTCCCCCGACGCGGGGCGGGC
>CAYRBQ010000611.1:0-2909 GCA_964422305.1 uncultured Reyranella sp.
AGCAGAGCTCGGCACAGGTGTCCGGCGGATAGTTCAGCCTGAGGCCCGCCGCCTGCGCCTCGACGAAAGCCGCCACCAGGCGCTGGAAGACCAGCGAGCCGCCGACGCCGGGCCGCGTCGGGTCGTCGGTCGGCATGCGATGGCCGATCTTGCGCATCGACTCCGGTACGTTGTTGCCCATGAAGATCAGGCGGTACTCGTCCGGATGCTCGAGGCCGAATTTCAGGTAGGCCTCTCCAAAGCGGCGGATGCGTTGACGGGGATCCGTGGCCGTCTTCTCGATCTCGTCGACGGCGCGCAGCAGATGGCCGAAGGTCTGGTCGCAGAGCGCCAGCATCATCTGCTCTTTGTCGGGGAAGTAGAGGTAGAGGGCCGGCGCGGACACGCCGACCCGGTCGGCGATCCGGCGGATGGTCGTGTTGTCGTAGCCCTGCTCCAGGAACAGCTCCTTGGCCGCCTGGAGGATCTCCTCCCGGCGCGTATGGCCCTCGCCGCGCTTCTTGCGGCCGGCTGTCGCTGTTGGCGAAAAGGCGTTCAAAACCGGTTCTCCTGCCCTTGACTCTTATATTATCGTCGATAACTTATCAACGTTAAGTTAACGGCGTTTAGCCCCTGCTTCCCATTGTAGACGTCCGAAGGTAGGCCCGCCATGCGTCTCCCGAGCGTTCGCATTCCCAAGCTCCCCCTGAAATACGCCGTCCTTGCGGGCGCCGGGCTCGCTCTGGCGGGCGGCGGCTTCGCCGCCTTCTCGCTCAACGCCAACGCCTCGCGCGCGGCTCCCACGGCCGAGCCCGCGGTGCGGCCGGCGCGCGTGGCCGAGATCGCCTATCGACGGCAGGCGCAGACGCTGCTTCTGGCCGGCACTGTCGTGCCGCGCATCGAGAGCACCCTGGGCTTCCGCGTCGCCGGCAAGATCACCGCGCGTGTCGTGGATGTGGGCACCGCCGTGAAGCCGGGCGACGTGATCGCCGAGCTCGATCCCACCGACTATCGTCACGCCGTCGACAATGCGCGCGCGGCCCTGGTCTCGGCCGAGGCCGACCATGCCCGCGCCCGAGCCGACCATGAGCGCTACCAGGCGCTGCGTGGTGGTGCCGCCTTCACCCAGCAGACACTGGAGCAGCGCCAGTCGCTCGCTTCGACCACGCTCGCCCGCGTCGACCAGGCGAAGAGCCAGCTTGCCACCGCCGAGAACAACCTCGCCTACACGGTGCTGCGTGCCGATGCGGCGGGCGTGGTGACGGCCGTGCAGGCCGAGGTCGGCCAGGTGCTGGCACAGGGCCAGGGGGTGGTGCGCGTCGCCCGCCTCGACCAGCTCGAGATCCTGGTCGGCGTGCCGGAACACCGGCTCAAGACCATCCGCGACACCACGGACGCGACCTTCGAGCTGTGGTCGGACCCGGGCAGGAAGCACGCGGCGCGGCTGCGCGAGCTTTCGCCCAGCGCAGATCCGGTGTCCCGCACCTATCCCGCGCGCTTCAGCGTGCTCGACCCGCCCGAGTTCATCGGCCTCGGCATGACCGCCACGCTCGGCTTCCGGCGCGCCGACGATGCGCCGCTCGCCGAGGTGCCGCTGTCGGCGATCTTCCAGCGCGGCACGCAGCCCGCAGTCTGGGTGGTCGACCGCGCGAACGGCACCGTCGAGTTGCGGCCCGTCACGATCGCGCGCTGGCGCGACGAAACGGCGTCGATCTCGTCGGGCGTGAAGGACGGCGAGCTGATCGCCACGGCGGGCGTCCACAAGCTCGAGCCCGGCCAGAAGGTGAGGCCGCAGCAGACGGCGGCCCGGCCGTGAGCACCCGCACCAACCTCTCGGCGCTGGCGCTGAAATACAGCACCCTCACCGTGTTCTTCATGATCGCGCTGACGGCGGCGGGCTTCTACGCCTTCTTCAGCCTCGGCCGCGCCGAGGATCCGCCCTTCACCATCAAGCAGATGGTCGTGTCGGCCGCCTGGCCGGGCGCCACCTCGCGCGAGATGGAGCAGCAGGTCACCGACAAGATCGAGACCAAGCTGCAGGAGCTGCCCTACTTCAACTTCGTCAACAGCTACACCAAGCCCGGCGAGACGGTGATCTACGTGTCGCTGCGGGACGACACGCCGCCATCGAAGGTGCCGGACCTCTGGTACCAGGTGCGCAAGAAGATCGGCGACATCAGGGGCTCGCTGCCGCAGGGCGTGGTCGGCCCCTTCTTCAACGACGAGTATGGCGACACCTACAGCCTGATCTGGGCCTTCGAGGCTGACGGCTTCTCGCCCGCCGAGGTCAAGGAGATCGCCAAGGCCGTCCGCCAGCGCCTGCTGCGCGTGCCCGACGTCACCAAGGTCGACCTGTTCGGCCTGCAGGACGAGAAGATCTACCTCGAGTTCAGCCATGGCCGCCTCGCCATGCTGGGCGTTCCGGTCGACCAGATACTCGACGTGGTGCGTCGGCAGAACGCGATCGTCGCTACCGGCACGGTCGAGACCAAGGGCGAGCGCGTGGCCGTGCGGGTCGACGGCGCGCCAGGCTCGGCCGAGCAGATCATGGCGCTCCCCTTCACCGCCAACGGCCACACGCTGACCCTGGGCGACGTCGCGGAGATCCGGCGCGGCTACCAGGACCCGCGCCAGATCGCGATGCGCTTCAACGGCAAGCCGGTGATCGGGCTGGGCGCCGTCATGGCGCCGGGCGGCAACGTCCAGACCTTGGGCAAGGCGCTCGACAAGACGATGGCCGAGGTCGAGGCCGGCCTGCCGGTCGGCATCACCGTCCATCGCGTCGCCAACCAGCCCGAGGTCGTGGGCCGCTCGTTCGACGAGTTCATCTGGTCGCTGCTGGAGGCGCTGGCGATCGTGCTGGTCGTCTCCTTCATCAGCCTCGGCATCCGCACCGGCGTCATCGTGGCGCTCTCGGTGCCGCTGGTGCT
>CAYRBQ010000612.1:0-2907 GCA_964422305.1 uncultured Reyranella sp.
GACCGAGGACGAGATGATCCAGTACGGCGCGGTCGACATCTCCGTCGCCGTCGCGACCGACCGCGGCCTCATCACGCCGATCGTGCGCAACGTCGACATGAAGGGTTTGGCGCAGATCGCAACCGAGATGAAGGACCTCGCGGCCCGTGCCAAGGTGGGTAAGCTGAAGCTCGAGGAGTTCCAGGGCGGCGGCTTCACCATCTCCAACCTCGGCATGTTCGGCGTGAAGGACTTTGCCGCCATCATCAACCCGCCGCAGGCGATGATCCTCGCGGTCGGCGCCGGCGAGGAGCGGGCGGTGGTGCGCAAGGGCCAGGTCGTCGTGCGCAACATGATGAACTGCACGCTCGCCGTGGATCACCGGGTCGTCGACGGCGCCATGGGTGCGCAGTTCCTGCAGACGCTCCGGGCCTACGTCGAACAGCCCGCCGCGATGCTGGCTTAGGAGCGGACCATGGCCGATACCAGCTTCGATCTCATCGTCGTGGGCGGCGGGCCGGGCGGCTACGTCGCCGCGATCCGCGCCGCGCAGCTAGGCCTCAAGACCGCCGTCGTCGAACGCGAGCACATGGGCGGCATCTGCCTCAACTGGGGCTGCATCCCGACCAAGGCGCTGCTGCGCACGTCGGAGGTCTACGGCCTCATCAAGCATGCCGAAGCCTTCGGCCTCTCGGTCAAGGACGTGTCCTACGACGCCAAGAAGATCGTCGAGCGCTCGCGCAAGGTGGCGAGCCAGCTCAGCAACGGCGTCAAAGGCCTGATGAAGAAGAACAAGATCACGGTCTTCGACGGCAGCGCCAAGCTCGCGGGCTCGGGCAAGCTCGCCGTCGCGATGAACGACAAGAGCAACGTCACGCTCGCCTACAAGAACGTCATCCTGGCGACCGGCGCGCGGGCGCGCCAGCTTCCGGGCCTCGAAGCCGACGGCAAGCTGGTGTGGAGCTACAAGGAGGCGATGGTGCCGCCGGAGTTCCCGAAGTCGCTGCTGGTGATCGGCTCGGGTGCGATCGGCATCGAGTTCGCGAGCTTCTACCGCACCATGGGCGCCGAGGTGACCGTCGCCGAGGTGATGGACCGCATCCTGCCGGTCGAGGACGAGGAGGTTTCGGCCTTCGCCAAGCGGGCGTTCGAGAAGCAGGGCATGAAGATCCGTACCGGCGCCACGGTCTCGGCTTTGAAGAAGGGCGCCAACAACGTGACGGCGACCATCACGGCGGGCGGCAAGAGCGAGCAGATCACCGTCGATCGCGTGATCAGCGCCGTCGGCATCGTGGGAAATGTCGAGAACCTGGGTCTCGAGGGCACCAAGGTGAAGGTCGAGAAGACCCACATCGTGATCGACCAGTGGGGCTTCACCGGCGAGCCGGGCGTCTACGCGATCGGCGACGTCGCGGGCCCGCCGTGGCTCGCGCACAAGGCGATGCACGAGGGCGTGCTGGTGGTCGAGAAGATCGCCGGCGTGAAGGGCGTGCACCCGATGAAGACCGAGAACATCCCGGGCTGCACCTACTGCCAGCCGCAGGTCGCGAGCATCGGCCTGACCGAAACTGCCGCGAAGGCCAAGGGGCTGCAGCTCAAGGTCGGCAAGTTCCCGTTCATCGGCAACGGCAAGGCGATCGCGCTGGGCGAGCCCGAGGGCTTCATCAAGACGATCTTCGACGCCGGGACCGGCGAGCTGCTGGGTGCCCACATGATCGGCGCCGAAGTGACCGAGCTGATCCAGGGCTACAGCGTCGCCAAGACGCTGGAGACCACGGAGGCCGAGCTGATGGCGACGGTGTTCCCGCACCCCACGCTGTCGGAGATGATGCACGAGTCGGTACTGGCGGCGTACGGCCGGACGCTCCATATCTAGGCCGTCATGGACGGGACCCTCGACAAGGTCTCCCTGAGCCGCGCGGAGCGCCATCCCGAGAAGGCGCGCCGGCCGGACAATCCCATTCCGCGCAAGCCGGAATGGATCAGGGTGCGTGCGCCGAACTCGCCCGAATACGCCGAGACCAGGAAGCTGATGCGCCAGTACGGTCTTTCGACCGTCTGCGAAGAAGCGGCCTGCCCGAACATCGGCGAGTGCTGGAAGCAGAAGCACGCGACCTTCATGATCATGGGCGAGACCTGCACGCGGGCCTGCGCCTTCTGCAACGTGGCGACCGGCAAGCCCGGTGCGCTCAACCCGCACGAGCCGGCCAACATCGCCGAGGCGGTCGGCAAGCTCGGCCTCGGCCATGTGGTGGTCACCTCGGTCGATCGTGACGACCTCGACGATGGCGGGGCAGGGCACTTCGCGGAAGTCATCACTGCGCTGCACAGTGCTGCGCCGACGACGACCGTCGAGGTGCTGACGCCCGACTTCATGCGCAAGCCCGGTGCCATCGAGACGGTGGTCGCCGCGAGGCCCGATGTCTTCAACCACAATCTCGAGACCGTGCCGCGGCTCTATCCGACGATCCGGCCGGGGGCACGCTACTTCACCTCGCTGCGCCTGCTCGCGCGGGTGAAGGAGATCGATCCCTCGATGTTCACCAAGTCCGGCCTGATGGTCGGCCTCGGCGAGACGCGCGAGGAAATCCTGCAGGTCATGGACGACCTGCGTGCAGCCGACGTCGATTTCCTGACGGTCGGCCAATACCTGCAGCCGACCCCCAAGCACGCCGCGCTCGATCGCTTCTGGACGCCCGCCGAGTTCGGCGAACTCGCGCAGATGGCGCGGGCCAAGGGCTTCCTGATGGTGTCGGCCTCGCCGCTGACCCGCTCGAGCTATCACGCGGGCGACGACTTCGCGCGCCTGAAGGCCGCCCGCGCCGCCCAGCTCGGGGGCTGACTGCCCCTTGTCGACCCGTCATTCCGAACGTCGCGTCGTCACCTATCCGCCCCGCCGGCTCTTCGAGCTGGTGGCAGACGTCGGCC
>CAYRBQ010000613.1:0-2906 GCA_964422305.1 uncultured Reyranella sp.
GTCGCGCAGGTCCTTCTGGCCGTCCCAGCGCAGGATGTTCTCATTGCCGACCAGCACGCGCTCGACGCCGGGGTTCTGGTTGGCCATGCGGATCAGCGCGCGCGTCTCCTCGGCGTTGACCTCACTCGCCTCACGGCCGAACTGCTGCTTGGCCTCGTTGGCGCTGTAGATCCAGGCGCCGGGCACGAGCTTCAGCCCGTACTTTTCGGCCAGCGCCGGCATAACGTCGCCGCCGTCGGTCGTGCGGTAGGTACGGACGTAGTTGACCTTGCCGCCGAGCATCGCGAAGTCGCGCTCGATCTGCTCCTTGCGCGGCTTGATCTGCTGCGCCGCCGGCTCGTTCACCGCCGTCCGCAGGAAGCTCCAGAAGCCGCTCGACTTGGCCTCGAGCGGGTCTTGGTCCTTGGCCCAGGGCGCGTAGGTGACGCCGTGCAGCGGACCCTCGACGTTCGCCGCCTGCATGCGGCCGTCGAGCAGGCGCCAGCCCACGACCGTGGCCAGAACCGCAACGAGAAGAACCAATCCCCGACGCATCATGAAGAGACGATCGCTCCGGCAACCCGCCGGTGGTGCAAGCTCGCTTCGGGATCGCGGTCGCATGTCTCCTGCGGACGACAATCGTCGACGCAAGGACCGTGCCGGATCGACTCAACCCTACGAGCCGACTACCACGCAGTGCGGTGGACCTCTTGGAGGTTTCCTTGCGCCAGATTTCCTCGTCTACGACCCTTCGCAGGCGATGAGGCGATGGCGGAGTGTATATCGCGGCCCTCCCCATACGGTAAAGAGTCCGCAGGCGATGATGGCCAAAATGCCTAATTCTCTGCTGGCTTTGCCCGGCGTCCTTCGCCAAAACGCCTCAAACGATGATCGATCAGAATCCGACGGCGGCCCCGGCCAATGTGCCCACCGGTCTCGTCGCAACCTACCGGCCGGCGGACCGTTACGGCTTCTTCGACCGCGCCGGGGCGCGCATCCGTTGCGCGTGGTGGAACGCCCTGGGAACGCCCGGCACCATGCCACGAGGGACCATCGTTCTCCTGACCGGCCGTGGCGAGTTCATCGAGAAGTACGCCACCGAGGTGGTGGGCGAGCTATTGGGTCGCGGCTATGCCGTGGCCGCAATGGATTGGCGTGGACAGGGTCTGTCGGACCGGCCGCTGGCCGATCGCGGCAAGGGCCACATCGACAACTTCACGACCTACATGGCCGACTTCCGGATGTTCCTGGACACCGTCGTGGCGCCCGACGCCCCTCGGCCGGTGCTGGCGCTCTGCCATTCCATGGGCGGTCACATCCTGATGCGGGACCTGGCGGAGAACGGACCGGGACCGATCGAGGCCGCCCTCTTCGTCTCGCCCATGACCGGCCTCTACCGGGAAGCCATGCTGCGGTCGGTCCTGATGGTCATGCCGGAAGTGCCGATGGTCGAGGAGCGCTACCTGTTCGGCACGGGCCCGTTCATCCTGCTGGCCAGGCAGTTCAACTCCAATTTCGTCACCCATGACGAGCGCCGCTACCGCTTCACCGACGATTGGTTCACCGCCGATCCGCGGCTGTCGCTGGGCGGCCCGACGCTGGGCTGGGGCCGCCAAGCCATCCGGTCGATGGCCACGGCCCAGGCGCCGGGCTACCTGGAGCGCATCGATATCCCCCTGCTCCTGATCACGGCGGGCGAGGACCGGCTGATCGATCCCAGGACCCATGCTCCGATCGTCGCCCGCCTGCGCCACGGCGAGCATTTCACCATCGCCCATGCCCGCCACGAGATCATGATGGAGACCGACGACATCCGGGCCCTCTTCTGGGAGGCTTTCGACCGGCTGGCGAAGGGCGTGCTGGGCTGACATGAGCGAACTCGAGATGCTGGTCATCGCCGCTGCCTTCCTGGTGGCCGGCGTCGCCAAGGGCGCCATAGGCATCGGCCTGCCGCCGATTTCGGTGGGTCTGATGACGCTCGCCATCCCGTTGGGCGACGCACTGGCGATCATGGCCATCCCGACGCTCACGACGAACATCTGGCAGGCGATCTACGGCACCGGCCTCAAGCGCATGGTGAAGCGGTTCTGGACGCTCGCCGTCGCCGCGATGGTCACGGTGCTCCTCGTGGCCGCGACGCTCGGCCAGCTCGGCTCGGCCTGGGCCACGAGCTGGCTCGGCGTCCTCCTGGTCGCCTATTCGATCCTGGCCCTGATCGCCTGGCGACCGCATGTACCATTCCGCTTCGAGCGCTGGGCCAACCCGCTGGCGGGTGTGGCCACCGGCTTCGTGACCGGCATCACCGGCATCGCCGCCATCCCCTTCCTGCCCTACATGCAGTCGCTCGAGATCCAGAAGGACGATCTCGTGCAGGCGCTGGGCCTGCTGTTCATCGCCATCACGGCTGCACTGACGGTCGCGCTGGCGCGGCAGGGGGCGTTCGACGCGGCCAACGTCATCGGCGGATTTGCCGCCGTCGTGCCGACATCGATCGGCGTCTGGATCGGCCAGAAGTCGCGCAATGCCATGTCTCCCGAGATGTTCCGCCGCATCTTCCTGGTGGGCCTGCTCGGCATCGGGCTGCACATGGCGCGCGGCTTGCTGTAGGGTCGCGCCATGTCACTGCCTGCCTTCAAGGTCACGATCTGCGGCATTCCCGAGCTGCCCCAGCATTGCGCGACCAACGTCAGCCACGTCCTTTCGATCATCGACACCCACGAGCCGCGCCCGCCCGCGCTCGACGATTTCTTCGAGATCGACCACGAGCTGATCCGCTTCGACGACGTGGTCGCCGAGTATCCAGGCTTCGAGGCCTGCACGCCGCAGCATATCGAGAAGGTCCTGGCGTTCGGCGAGCGCGTGCACGCGCGACCGAACGGCCACGTGCTGGTGCACTGCCACGCCGGCATCTCGCGCTCGACGGCGGC
>CAYRBQ010000614.1:0-2901 GCA_964422305.1 uncultured Reyranella sp.
AGGGCTTCGGCGGCGGCGTGCTCTCGGCGATGGCCTATGTGCTGGTCGGCAATGTCTTCCCTGAACCGCTGTGGCCGCGCGTTGCCGCACTGCTCTCCGGCGCCTGGAGCATGGCGGCGCTGGTCAGGCCGCTGACGGGCGGTGCCTTCGCCACCTGGGCGAGCTGGCGCGGCTCCTTCTATGCGGTCGTGGCCATCGCCGTGCTGCTGACGATCGTGGCCGCGCGCTCCTTGCCGCGGGCTCGCGGCGATCGCGCCGATTCGAGGCGACCGATCCCGGTGGGGCGCGTGGCGTTGATCTGCGCGGCGATCGCGGTCATGTCGTCGGCGACCATGGTCAGGATACCGCAGGCCAAGGCCGCGCTCGTCGTGGCCGCGCTCGTGATGCTGACGGCGATGCTGATCCTCGATCGCCGGTCGCGGGCGCCGCTGTTCCCGAGCGATGCCTTCTCGCCGCGGACCGTGACAGGGGCGGCGATGTGCTTCGCGTTGCTGGTCTCGATCGCCTACAGCCCGCTCTCGATCTTCGTGCCGATGTTCCTCCAGACCCTGCATGGTTTCGATCCGCTGCTCGCAGGCTACACGGCGGCGGGGGCGTCGATGGGCTGGACCGTCGCCTCGCTGGTCGTGGCCGGCTGGTCGAAGCAGGCCGCCGACCGCCTGCTGGTCGCGGGGCCGATCGCGATGATGGCGGGTCTCGTGGGTATCGCCCTGCTCATGACCGCGAAGCCGGTTCTCGTCCTGCCGCTGGCGGTCGCACTGGTCGGCCTCGGTATCGGCCTGTGCTGGGGCTTCGGCGTCCAGCGCGTCATGGGCGGTGCCCGCAAGGGCGAGGTCGACCTCGCCGCCTCGTCGGTGGCGACGGTGCAGCAATCCGGCTTCGCGGTTGGCGCGGCGGCGGCAGGAATCGTCGCGAGTCTCGCCGGCTTGTCGGGAGAACTCACCACGAATGCGATCGCCCGGGCGGCCTTCTGGGTGCCCATCAGCTTCGTCGCGGCGGCCGCCGCCGCGTGCGTCGTGGGCGCGCGGCTGGCGATGCTTTCACGGCAGGCGGCGGATGGTAAGAAGGCGTAGTTGAGGGGGCACCATGGCAGTCGCATCGATCAAGGAAAACGTCGACCGCGCCTTCGAGCGCATGAACACCGCGATCGGCGACCTCGCGCTGCTCGAAAGCTTCACGGCGAAGCGGCCCGACATCAAGGAGCGCCTCGAGGCCGGCAAGGCGTTGCGGGACAAAGCCTCGCGCAAGTCCCATGCGGACTACGAGCCCGCTTCCGATCGAGAGGATCCGGTTTCGATCCTCGAGGCGCAGAACGAAGCGCGGGTACAGAAGCTCGTGCCGGTGCGCTTCGCCCGCATGCTGGCCTCGCCGTTCGCCTTCCTGCGCGGCTCGGCCGCCGTCATGGCCTCCGATCTGGCGCGAACCCCGATCACCGGCATGGGCGTGGCAGCCTGCGGCGACATGCACGTCGCGAACTTCGGCGTCTTCGCCTCGGCCGAACGCAGCCTGATCTTTGCCATCAACGACTTCGACGAGGTCCATCCAGGGCCGTGGGAATGGGACCTGAAGCGTCTTGCCGCGAGCGCCGCGGTCGCGGTCCGCTTCATGGGCGGCGACAAGGTCGCAGCCGAGAGCGCTGCGCAGGCCGTGGTCCGCTCCTATCGCAAGCGCATGCGGCGCTATGCCGGCATGGGCTATCTCGAGATCTGGTACGACAAGATCGACGAGAACGAAGTGCTCGACACGCTGTCGCCGACCATGCGACGGCGCGCCGAGAAGCTGATGGACAAGGCGCGTGCCAAGGGCCACGTCGCCGTCCTTGAGAAGCTCACCGAGGAGATCGACGGCGAGCATCGCATCATCGAGGACGTGCCGCTGATCGTGCGCGAGAGTCATACCGAGGCGGGCACCCCGGCCAACGTGGCGCTCGACCACATGCTGCGGTCCTACGTCGAGTCGATGCCGATCGACCGGCGCCTCCTGCTGTCGCGCTACCGCATCGTCGATTCCGCCCGTAAGGTCGTGGGCGTGGGCAGCGTCGGCACCGGATGCTGGGTGGTGCTGCTGCAGGGCATCGACACCGACGATCCGCTGTTCCTGCAGGTCAAGCAGGCGCAGACCTCAGTGCTGGCGCCGTACGTGGATCACAAGCTCCGGATTTCCCATCAGGGCCAGCGCGTCGTCATCGGCCAGCGCATCATCCAGGGCTCGCCCGACATCTTCCTCGGTTGGGGCGAGGGCGACGGCAAGCATTTTTATGTCCGCCAGCTCGCCGACATGAAGGGCAGCGCCAAGTTCACCGAGGGCAACGAGGAGGGCGTCGAGGGCTTCGACGAGTATTGCGAGCTCTGCGGCTGGGCCTTGGCATTGGCCCATGCCAAGTCGGGCGATCCGGCGATGATCGCGGGCTACTGCGGAACCAGCGAAGTGCTCGACGAGGCGATCGGCAAATTCGCCATGGCCTATGCCAAGCAGACCGATCGCGATCACGAAGCGCTCGACAAGGCCCGGCGCACCGGTCGCATCCGGGTCGCTGCGCGCGAGCTGTAGATCGTTTCGACCGCGGCCGAAACGACGGCGCGGTGCGAGGGGCTACTGCTTCTTCCGTCAACAACACCGGAGAAGCACATGGCCGATCTTCATTCGCTCAAGGACGGGCTCGTCGTCACCGCCTTCTGGGAGGCCAAGCCCGGGGAGGCGGAGGCCGTCGCCGGCATCGTCCGCGAGTTCCTGCCGCAGGCCCAGCGCGAGGCGGGCGTGCAGGCCTTCCAGATCCACCGCTCGACCAGCGATCCCGCGAAGTTCTTCTTCTACGAGGTCTTCCGGGACGAGGCGGCCTTCGCCGAACACCAGCAGACCGACCACTTCAAGTCGCTGATCGTGGGCCAGGCGGTGCCGAAG
>CAYRBQ010000615.1:0-2899 GCA_964422305.1 uncultured Reyranella sp.
CGTACTCGATCTTGGTCGGCGCCGCCCGCAGGAAGTGGTGCGCCTGGCCGAGCATCGGTCCGAAGCCGCCCATCTGCCACATCAGCCACTGCAGGGCGTCGTAGCGCCTGGCGCCGTCGGCCGGCAGGAACTTCCTCGTCTTGTCGGCGAGGTAGATCAGGATCGCACCTGACTCGAACAGGCTGTACGGCTTGCCACCCGGCCCCTCGGGATCGACGATCGCAGGGATTCGATTGTTCGGGCTGATCTTCAGGAACTCGGGCTTGTGCTGCTCGCCCTTGGAGATGTCGACCTTGTGCACGCTGTAGGGCAGCCCGCATTCCTCGAGCATGATGGAAATCTTGCGGCCGTTCGGCGTGCCCCAGGTGTGAAGCTCGATCATCTCGTCAGTCCCCTCATTCATTGCGGAAAGGTTGCGGCCTCAGGCCCAACTATCGTCGTCCATGCTGTCGCTGTCGTCGAGAGACGCGGTGTCGTAATCGTCCTGAGACGCCGGCTCCTGGTTGTGGGCCTGCTGTTGCTCGCCAGGCGGCATCAGCTCCGGCGGCGTCTGTCCCCCGCCCACTGCCGCCTGCTGCTGGCCTCCGAAGGGGCCTGGATTGTTGCCCATAAGGTTGCGGATGCCCTCGAACAGCAGGGCGCCGCCGGCGACGCCCGCCGCAGTCGCCATCGCCGTCCTAAGGAAGCCGCCACCCTGCTGCTGCGGCGCAACGGCCGCCTGCAGGGGCGAGCGTGTCGAGGGAACCGATGGTCGCCCGGCGGAAGCCCCCCATGGTCCGATCTTCGGCGCGTTGCCCAGAAAACCCGTGCCGGCAGGCGGAGCTGTCCCCGCCTTCGCTTCAAGTTCGGCGATGCGCTCCTGGGCCGCCTTCAGCGCCTGCTCCTGCACAAGCACCGCCTGGACCAACAGGTAGGGTGCTGCCGGCTGCTGCGTCGTCAGGCCCTTGATCAGCGACTCGGCCTCGGCATCACGCGGCTGCGTCTCGAACGGTCTCAGTCGATCGAACAGTCCGGAAATAAGGTCGCGTTCTTGCGATTGCATGACAGTGCCTCCTGCCCCGTCTGCGCGGGGGCTCCGCCAACGTGGTTGTCCGTCGGCGAAGCGTCAAGGGCAGCAACACCTGCCAGATCAGCGGACGACCGAGGCTGTCTGTCCGAACAAAACCTTGCGCTGTTCCTCCGTGTTGATGCCTGGACTCTTGCGCAGCTCGGCACCCACCGCCTTGCCCTTCTCGACTGCAGGGCGCTTGCCGGTTTCCTCGAACCATCTCCGCAGGTTCGGGAAGTCCTCGAGCTTCTGGCCGAAGTTCTTGAAGCCGACGACCCACGGCCAGATCGCCATATCAGCGATCGAGTAGTCGCCCGCCACGAACGGCCGGTCGGCGAGCCGCTTGTTCAACACGCCGAACAGGCGGTTGACCTCGTTGCTGTAGCGCTGCTGGCCGTAGGCGAGCGCCTCGGGCGGATTGAATTGAGGTGCATAGACGTTGAAATGATTCGCCTGGCCGGCCATCGGTCCCAGACCACCCATCTGCCAGTTGACCCACTGCAGCACTTCGTACTTGCCACGCAAGTCCTTCGGCAGAAATTTGCCCGCCTTCTCCGCGAGATACTGCAGGATCGCCCCCGACTCGAACACCGAGACGGGCGCGCCGCCGCCCGAAGGATCGTCGTCGACGATCGCCGGCATGCGGTTGTTGGGACTGATCTTGAGGAAGTCGGGTTTGAACTGCTCGCCCGTGCCGATGTTCACCGGCACGAGCTTGTAGGGCATGCCGCATTCCTCGAGCATGATGGAGATCTTCCATCCGTTCGGCGTCGGCCAGTAGTGCAGGTCGATCATGGTGTGCGTCCTCTGAAGACGTTTGTATTGGCCCGGAGACTAGATGATCCGCCCTCGCCCACGAAACGGTGAAGCTCTAATGGCCCTATGAGGAAAGGGATGTGTCCGCTATGGAAACGCCATCACGGGAGAGAGGCACGAACCATGGCTGTTTCACTTTACGATCTCAGCGTCGGGACCTACCTGCAGACGATCGGCGCGCTCGAAAGCGTCCTTGCGAAAGGCGCCGCGCATTTGCAGGAGCAGAAGGCGGACACTGCGGCGATCCTCGACGAGCGCCTCCATGCCGACATGCTGCCGCTCAAGTTCCAGATCCACTCCACGATCCATCATTCGCTGGGTGCCATCCGCGGCACCCAGTCCGGCACGTTCAAGCCACCTTCGCCTGTTCCCGCGACCGACTATGCCGGCTTCCAGAAGGCCGTGACCGAGGCGCGCGAGGCGCTGCAGAAGATCAAGCCGGAAGAGGTCAACGGGCTGATGGGGAAGGACGTCATGTTCCAGATCGGCGACCGCAAGCTGCCCTTCACCGCGGAGGGCTTCCTCCAGTCCTTCTCGCTGCCGAACTTCTTCTTTCACGCGACCACGACCTACGACATCCTTCGCATGAAAGGCGTCCCGCTCGGCAAACGCGACTTCCTGGGACGGATGAAGCTGAAGGTCTAGCTCGAAGCACGTTGTCCGAGGCGCCCCGACCTGTGGACACCTCGGGCTCGGCCCATTCGACCGGTGCCAGTCGAATGGGCGCAATAAACAGATAGACGTCCGCCTCCAGGGCCGACTTCGTCAGTTTACCATCGCCTGATACACCAGGTCGCGGAGCAGGAAGCGGTAGCGCAGGCGCGCCGCCGGCGACTGCATCATCAATATCACGTACATGCGCTCGCGCGGGTCGTGCCAGAAAAAGGTGCCGTAGGCACCGCCCCAATAGTAGTCGCCGGGTGTGCCCGGCAGCGGATTGACGCCCTGGACGTTGCGCACTGCGAAGCCCAGGCCGAAGCCTTGGCCCATGCGGGCGCTGGGCTCGAGCGCCTCGAAGCGGAACATGTCGGCGCC
>CAYRBQ010000616.1:0-2896 GCA_964422305.1 uncultured Reyranella sp.
GGGCCGCGGCGACCTTGTCGGCGCCGACCGCGCGGGCCGCCGCGTCGCAGGGAACGTAGAGGCGCCGCGTCATCGGCCGACCCCTCGGCCGATTTCTTGCGCGATCTCGTCGATCGATGCCGGCGTCAGCCGCGCCAGGGGCTCGCCGTCGAGCAGGGCGGACGGCGCGGACGCACAGAGGCCCAGGCAATAGGTCGCCTCGATGGTGAGACGACCGTCGGGGGTCGTGCCGCCCCACTCCAGTCCGAAATGGCGCAGCACCTTCTCGGCCAGCGCCTCGCCTGCCATCGACTGGCAGGCCTCGGCGCGACAGAGCTTCAGGACGTGCCGGCCGGCCGGCGCTTCGCGGAAGTCGTGATAGAACGAGACGACGCCGTGGACCTCGGCGCGCGTCAGGTTCAGGGCCTCGGCGATCTGCGGCACGGCCGGGGCCGGCACGCAGCCGAAGGCCGCCTGCACGTCGTGCAGGATCGGCAGCAGCGGACCGTCGCGGTCCCTGTGCCGCCGGACGATCTCGGAGAGCTGGCTTGCGTTCCAGGACGCTGGCATGCTGGCATGATCGGCTGCCGCGGCCGCCGGGGCATTAAAGCCGTCGAATGCTGCGATAGAACATATCTATCAACGGAGCGCTTCCGCGAGCAGCCGGGCTTCGGCCACCAGCGCCGCCGTGAGCGGCGTCATGGGCTCGCGCGGCGGCACGACGAGGCCGATCTGGTGGACCGCGGTCGGCTCGACGATGGGTATCGACCGCAGTCGTTCGGTGAGGCCCAGCGTATCGGCGAGCTTCTCCGGCATGATGCTGGCCCACCGGCCGGTGCGGACGTGAGAGAACAGGACGATCATGGAGTTCGATTCGAGCGTCGGCTCCACCTGGGCGCCGGTCGCCCCGAGGAGCTGGTCGATGATCCGCCGGTTCTGCATGTCCGGGGTGAGCAGGCAGAGCGGGATGCCGGCGACCTCGGCCCAGGTGACCTGCTCGCGGTCGCCCAGCGGGCTGCTCTCCGAGGTCAGCAGCCGGTACTGCTCGAGATAGAGCGGCACCGTGCGCATGCGACCGAGCGGCTCGTTGTCGACGTAGGTCAGGCCCGCGTCGACCTCGAGGTTCTCGACCATCGACAGGGTCTCGATCGAGGTGCGCGAGAGGATCGTGAACTTCACGTTGGGATGGCGGGCGCGGAACGGCGTGGTGAGCGCCGACACCATGGCGAGCGCCGTCGGGATGGCGGCGATCTTCACCCGGCCGGTGAGACCTTGTTTCAACGCCTGAAGGTCCTGCCGCATGGCGCGCGCGTCGGCGACGATGCCGCGCGCCCAGTCGAGCACATGCTCGCCCTCGGTGGTGAAGCCGATGAAGCGGGAAGTGCGCTGCACCAGCATGACGCCCAACGTGTCCTCGAGCTGCTTGATGCCCGCCGAGAAAGTCGGCTGGGTGACACCGCACTGCTCGGCCGCCTTGCTGAAATTCTGCTCCCGCGCCAGTGCCAGCAGATATTCGAGCTTGTCGATCATGGGCGGAGCTGCGTCCTAGAGAGCGAGGGTCATCTGCGGTGGCACCTTGGGCTCTTCGCGCTCGTGCAGATTATGCAACGACACGCCGAGCAAGCGAACCTTCTTCTCCAGCGGAAACACCGAGCGCACCAGCTCGCGTGCGGTGCGCTCCAGCAGGTCGCGGCTGCCGACCGATCCTTCGAGCGTGCGGCTGCGCGTCACGATCTGGAAATCGGCATACTTGATCTTCACCGTCACCGTGCGGCCCACGATGCCGGTGCGCTCGCAGTAGGACCAGACGTCGTCGAGCACGGAGGCCACGCCCTCCTCGACCTTCGCCGGACGGTCGAGATCCTCCATGAAGGTCGTCTCGGAGCCGACGGACTTGCGCGGCCGGTTCGGGACCACGCGGCGCTCGTCGTGGCCGCGGGCGATCGCGTGATAGTAGGTGCCGGAGCGGCCGAAATACTGCTCGAGGAACTCCAGCGACTGCGCCTTGAGGTCGGCGCCGGTATGGATGCCGAGCCGTTTCATCTTCTCGGCGGTCTTCGGCCCCACGCCATGGAAGCGGGCGACGTCGAGACCTTCGACGAAGGCCGGACCCTTCTCCGGCGGGATCGTCGTCTGGCCATTCGGCTTGCGATGATCGGAGGCGAGCTTGGCCAGGAACTTGTTGTAGGAGATGCCGGCCGAGGCGGTGAGGCCGGTGCGCTCCAGGATGCGGGCGCGGATCTCGCGCGCGATGTCGGAGGCCAGCGGCATGCCCTTGAGGTTGGTCGTGACGTCGAGATAGGCCTCGTCGAGCGACAGCGGTTCGACCAGCGGCGTGTAGTCGAGGAAGATCTCGCGAATCTGGCGCGACACCTCTTTGTAGACGTCGAAGCGCGGCTTCACGAACACCAGCTCCGGGCACATGCGCTTGGCGGTGACCGACGGCATGGCCGAGCGCACGCCGAACTTGCGCGCCTCGTAGCTCGCCGCCATCACCACACCGCGCTGACGACCGCCGACCGCCACCGGCAGGCCGCGCAGCGCGGGGTCGTCGCGCTGCTCCACGGACGCGTAGAAGGCGTCCATGTCGACATGGATGATCTTGCGGATCTCCGGCTCCGGCATGCCGCCTGAGTATAAGACTCCGGGCCCTGGATCGCTTCTGATTGCAAATGACAATCGTTCGCACTCATGGCAGAGTGAAGTCATGCCTGACATCTCCCAAGCTCGCGAGCCCCGTCTGCTCGCCCTCGACCAGTTGCTGTCCCGCCGCTCGGTGGGACCGCTGCAGGATCCCGCGCCGCAGGGCGCCGATCTCGACCTCATCCTCGATGCCGGCCTGCGCGCGCCCGACCACGGCAAGCTCCGGCCCTGGCGCTTCGTCGTCATCCGCGGCGATGCCCGCCTCGCCTTCGGC
>CAYRBQ010000617.1:0-2892 GCA_964422305.1 uncultured Reyranella sp.
GTGCGCCACTGCGCGCGCAAGCCCCTGATGTCGGCGCGCGTCGTCTCGATCTCGGCGTCGATGCGCGTCAGCGCATGGCGGTAGCTCTGGTCGTCGAGCCGGAACAGGAGTTGGCCGCGCGACACGCGCTGGTTCTCCTGAACCGGCACCTCGACGATGATTCCGCTGAGCTCGGTGGCGATCTGCGCGCGGTCGCCCTTCACATAGGCGTTGTCGGTGGTGACGGTGCGACCGGACGACAGCCAGATGAAGAGCGTGACCGCGGCGACCAGCAACGGCAGCGACCACATGAAGGCACGCGCCAGCACACGCCCGGCCAGCCGCGGTCGCCTCTGGATCGTCGGGATCGGTGGGGTCTTGGTGGTGTCCAGATGCTCGCCGTCGCGCACGGCAGATATGGTCTGCCCCGACCTCTCCTAGGTCAACGGGGCTCCCGGCATGGCTGCCAAGCTATGCCGGCTGTGCCGGGCGAATTTCTAATGCCGGCTGCGCCGGCCGGGCGCCGTCCCTGAACAGCTTGTAGGTGTAGGCGTCGTAGAGCGCGTTGTAAGAGGCGTCGACGATGTTGGGCGACACGCCGATGGTGCTCCAGCGCCGCCCCTTCGCATCCGCACTCTCGATCATGACGCGCGTGGTGGCGGCCGTGCCGCCGGCCGAATCGAGGATGCGCACCTTGAAGTCGACCAGGCGCATGTCCTCGAGCTCCGGATAGACCGGCAGGAGCGCCTTTCGCAGCGCAGCATCGAGCGCGTTCACGGGGCCGTTGCCCTCGCCCACCTCCATGACCCTTCGGCCGCCGACATCGAGCTTCACTGTGGCCTCCGACAGCGCGATGAGCTGCCCGCGCGCGTTGACCCGGCGCTCGGCCAGGACGCGGAAGCTCTGAAGTGCGAAATAGTCGGGCACCGTGTGAAGCTCGTGGCGCGCCAGCAGCTCGAACGAGGCGTCGGCCCCGTCGTAGGCGTAGCCCTCGGCCTCGCGCTCCTTCACGATCTCCAGGAGCCGCGCGACGCCGGGATCCTTCGGGTCGACCTCGAGGCCGATCTGGCGGAAGCGCGCCATGATGTTGGAGCGGCCGGCCTGGTCGCTGACCACGATGATGCGCTGGTTGCCCACGAGGTCGGGATCGACATGCTCGTAGGTCCTGGGGTCCTTCTCGACCGCCGAGACGTGCAGCCCGCCCTTGTGGGCGAAGGCACGCGTGCCGACATAGGCGGCGCTGCGGTTGGGCACGACGTTGAGGCGATCATCAAGCAGGCGCGAGAGATGCGTCAGCCGCTGCATCGCACCATCCTTGAGCCCGGTCTCGAAGCCCATCTTGAGTACGAGGTTGGGGATCAGGGCGATCATGTTGGCGTTGCCGCAACGCTCGCCCAGGCCATTGATCGTGCCCTGCACCTGGCGCACGCCGGCGCGCACGGCGGCCAGCGTGTTGGCGACGGCGTTCTCGGTGTCGTTGTGCGTGTGGATGCCGAGCCGCTCGCCCGGGATCTTCTTCGTCACCTCGCCCACGATGCGCTCGATCTCGTGGGGCAGCGTGCCCCCGTTGGTGTCGCACAGCACCAGCCAGCGCGCGCCCGCCTTCTCCGCGGCACCGAGGCAGGCCATCGCGTAGTCGGGGTTGGCCTTGTAGCCGTCGAAGAAATGCTCGGCGTCGAACATGACCTCGTCCATCTTCGTCTTCGCATAGGCGAGCGAGTCGCCGATCATCTCGAGGTACTCGGTGCGATCGACTTCCAGCGCCACGTCGACATGGAAATCCCAGGTCTTGCCGACCATGCAGACGTTGCGCGCCTTGGTCTGCAGGATGGCCGCGAGCCCGGGATCGTTGGCGGCGCTGCGTCCGGCGCGGCGCGTCATGCCGAAGGCGGTGAACCTGGCGTTCCTGAACTCGGGCGGGTCGGCGAAGAAGCGGTCGTCGGTCGGGTTGGCGCCGGGCCAGCCGCCCTCGATATAGTCGATGCCGAGCAGGTCCAGTTCGCGGGCGATCGCGGCCTTGTCGGCCACGGTGAAGTCGACGCCCTGGGTCTGGGCGCCGTCTCGCAAGGTGGTGTCGAAGAGATAGATGCGGTTGGACTGGCTCATGGCGCCGGGCATCATAGTGACCACACCCCATAAAGATAGACCACGAAAGCGACAGTCCGAGTGAGCCCATCCGACCGCTACATGAAGGCCTGGCAGGACCGCCGGTCGAGGATCTTCTCGGTGCTGGCGATGGTCGTGATCGTGTTCGCCGTCCTGAAGATGTGGCCGAGCGACCTGCTGGTCTATGGCTGTATCGCCGGCGCCCTGCTCGCGGTCTGGCGCCTCTACGACTTCCGCTGCCCGCGCTGCGGCGAGCGCTTCATGACGGCGGCCGACCTCCCGATGTTCTGGTCGCGCCGCACTTGCCAGAGCTGCACCCTCGAGAGGGACACCGTCCCCAAGGAGCCCCGGACATGACCACCGCCACGACCATCACCGAGCTGCGTACGGCGCTCCTTCAGGTGCCGTGGCGCGGCTCGGCGCCGGCAGCCGGCATCCTGAGCGTGACCAAGCGCGACATCTTCGTGCTGGAGATCGAGACGCAGGGTGGCCTGGTCGGCATGAGCTACGTCATGCCGCTGCGCGGCGGCATGCACACGATCGACGCCTGCATGAGGGAGCTGATCGCCCCGCACCTGATCGGCCGCGACGCGACCGAGATCGAGGGCATCTGGCAGACGCTCTACAAGAGCAACTTCTGGCTGGGCCGAATGGGCGTCACCGTGTTCGCGCAGAGCGCGGTCGACATGGCGCTGTGGGACATCGTGGGCAAGCGCGCCGGCCTGCCCCTGTTCCGGCTGTGGGGTGCGGCGCGCACCGAGATCCCCGCCTACGGCTCGGGCGTGTTCCGCGGGCTCGGCCGCGACG
>CAYRBQ010000618.1:0-2885 GCA_964422305.1 uncultured Reyranella sp.
GCCTGGTGGCGGCCTTCGTCGAGGCGCAGGCGGCGGGCCTCAGGCTGAACTACCCGCCGGACACCTGTGCCGAGCTCTGCTGGATGGGCATCCACGGCGTGGTGTCGGTGCTCGTCACCAAGCCCGACTTCCCCTGGTCGAACCGCGACACGCTGATGAACGGCATGCTCGACATCACCCTGAAGGGCGTCGTGGCCGACGGCTGATCAGCCTGTCGCCGGAACCGAAGCTTTCCGCGCCACGCGGCCACGCGCCAGCCGGACGAGGCCCCAGGTCGCCGCAAAGCCCGCGACGAGCAGCGCGATCCCGACCAGCGGGCGATACCAGAGCCAGCCGACCGCGATGGCGATCGGCGCGATCGCCACGGTGCAGAGGAGCGCGACCAGCCCGGTGCCGACACCGACGATGCTGCCCAGGAACGGGATCACGTCGGCGACCACCTTGAGCGGCCGCAGGATGAAGGCGAAGCCCAGGAACATCACGAACACGCCCACGCCGCGCAGGATCCAGGTCAGCGTTACGTTCGATTCCTGGGCATGCTGGAACATCGCGGCGGCGGGGACGGCGCCGGCGGAAATCAGCTCGACGGTGGTGCCGGTATGCGTGCGGAACGGCACGAAGCCTCCGCCCGATTGTGTCGCCACGACACTCGCGGTCTGGAGCGGCACCTGGAAGAACGAAACCTTCATGTCGCCGATCGCCGGCTGCGACGGGTCGCGCCCGACATGCAACACGCCGTCGATCACGGCCACCGGCTTGTTGATGCGGATCTGCAGCGCGTTGGCCTGCGCCTCGGTGGCGGCGAGCGGGCGCCGCTCGCCGAAGCCGCGCAGCAGGGACTCGGGGACGGCAAAGGCGCCGAGTCGCGTGCCGGCCGCCAGCGCCTCGCGTGACTGGTAGGTCATCACCGGATTGGTGTGGCCGCGCGGCTCCTTGAAGCGCGTCGAGTCGACCGGCTTGTCGGACCAGTCGCGCACATACTTGTAGGTGGTGGTGCGTTCCTCGCCGCCGCCCAGCTTGGTGCGCGTCTCGGTCTGCGTCTCCTCCTTCCACTGGTACATCTCGACGTGACGCACCAGCCGCACGCCCTGCACGCGGATCGCGAAGTCGGGGTCGGCGACCGGGCCGCCGGTCGAGAGCATGCCGCTGACATGGACCAGCCTTCCGTCATTGGCGGCATCGACCTTGTCCGCCGCGACGCTGCGCACGATTCCCGCGCCCTCCGTCAGGCCCTGCGCCGTCTTGATGGCGCGGCCCTCGTTCCAGAAGAGCAGGACCGCGGCGACAAGGATCGCGATCAGGCCGACGAACACGCCGCCGATCGCCCGGCCGAGACGCGACAGCCACGACGTGCTGGTGACTTCCGTCACCTGGTCGATCCGATCCTCTTCCGGCATGAGCTGCCCCCCCGTCGGGGAGGAGATTACCGCCTCGGCCAGACTCGCGGAAAGAGGTCGCAGGTCATCGGCGAGCCCGGCTGCAGGTCGGGCTTGTGGGGAAAGTCGAAGGTGCCGGGGCGCGGGTCGTAGCGGGCGTCGTCGCCAGTGTAGCGCAGCGACAGGCCGCGCCGCCGCGCGCCGGGGGTGGAATTGCCGGGCGCGCCGTGCACGATCATGGCGTGGAACACCAGGCAGTCGCCGGGTTCCATCGTCCAGGATCGGATGTCGTACTTGTCGCGCTCCGCGTCGATGTCGGGAATCTGGACGAGATCGCTCGAGGTGAATTTGACCTCGTGGCCTTTGCGAAAGGGCACGGGACGATAGTTGACGCCCCAGCGGTGCGAGCCGGCGATGAACTCGACCGCGCCGTTGCCGAGGTCGATGTCGTCGAGCGCGATCCACACCGAGGCGATCTGCCAGCCCTTCACTGGCCAGTAGGGCTGGTCCTGGTGCCAGGGGGTGGGATGGGCCGTACCGGGCTCCTTCACGAAGAGCTGGTCGTAGAAGAGGTCGGCGCCGTCCGAGCCCATCAGCCGCGCGGCGATCTCGCCGGCGGGCGAGGTGAGGGCGGCCAGGCGGAAGTCGTTGTCCTGCCGCCACATGAACATGTCGCCGAAGAAGCGGCCCTCGGTGCTGCCTTCGGCGAAGTTGGTGGCGTTGGGACCCGGCTTCGCGAGGTCCCGTTCGACAGCTTCCTCCAGAATGCCGATCCACACGGCATCGAAGGCGCCACGCAGGCAGACGACGCCGTCGCGATCGTACGCGGCGACGTCGGAGTCGGTGACCGGGATCAAGCCGCGATCAGGCGTTCTGCAGAACGTGGACCGCGCGGTTGGCGAGCAGGTCCTTGTTCTTCTCGGCATAGGCCTTCATGTGCGGCGCGGCACCGTGGGCCTTGAGATCGTCCATGGTCGCCCACTTCTCGATCACGACGAAGGTGTCGGGGCCGAACTTGGCGAACGGACCGCCGTCGGTGTCGACGGTCGCGCCGTACTCGATGCAGCCCTTCTCGGCATGCACCGCCGGGACGTTGGCCTTGAAGTTCTTCAGGACTTCGTCGCGTTTGCCGGGCTTAGCGGTGATGATGGCGATGACGTGGATCATGATCTCCTCCCGTTGAATTCCTTCGCGACGCTCTCCCCCTCCCGTCCTCCCCCGTCAGACGGGTCGCCGCTATGGCCGCATCGGCCATAGCGGCCTGGTGGCCGAAGGCCGGAGGGGGTCAGGCCGCTCGGCCATGACGTAGCAGGCGGCCGGGCAGCTTGTCGTCGGCGGCGACGACGTCCATGTTGCCCTGCCGGATCAGCCGGCCGTTGACGATGACGGCGTCGATGCCGCTCGCCTCGGAGACCAGCCGGTCGGCGCCCGCCGGCAGGTCGTAGACGCGCTTCAGCGGGCCGGGCGCGACGGTCTTCGGATCGAACACCACGACGTCGGCGGGCCTTC
>CAYRBQ010000619.1:0-2879 GCA_964422305.1 uncultured Reyranella sp.
GAGACGCGATCGAGCGAGCTCTTGAGCTGATTGATCGCAGCCGATTTGCCGATCATCTCCGCCGACACCGTCGAGCGCTCGCGCAATTCTTTCACCTCGCGCTTGAGCTGTGAGGCTTCGAGCGCGCGCAGCGTGACGAGGATCAGGCGATCCTGCTTGAACGGCTTTTCGAGATAGTCGTAGGCGCCGCGCTTGATGGCGGTCACCGCCGTCTCGATGTTGCCGTGACCCGAAATGATCACGACCGGAAGTTCGGGATAGGTGCGCTTGATGACGCTGAGCACTTCGAGCCCGTCGAGCCGGCTTCCCTGCAGCCAGATGTCGAGAATGACGAGCTGCGGTCGGCGCTCCTCGATGCAGCGCAAAGCCTCGTCGCTGTCGCGTGCCAGCCGCGTGCGATGACCCTCGTCCTCGAGGATGCCTGCGATCAGGGTGCAGATGTCGCGTTCGTCGTCGACGATCAGAATATCGTGGCCCATGTCACTTCATGCAGCCCGCGTGATGTCGGCGGGTCATTGTGCGGCCGTCGCATGCGGACTGGCCGACGCGATTTCCTTCGCGTCACGCCGGAATACCAGACTGATGCGCGCACCGCCACCCTCGCGATCCTCGAGCGAAAGAAAGCCGCCATGGTCTTCCATGATCTTCTTGACGATCGCGAGGCCGAGGCCCGTCCCCTTGCTGCGCGTCGTCATGTAGGGCTCGGTGAGACGCTCGCGCCCCTCGGTCGGCAGGCCTTTGCCGTTGTCCTCGATGACGATGCGTACGGCCGCGCCGTCGTCGGCGAGCCTGAGTGAGATCTCGCCGGGCGGCAGCGGCGCATCGCCGGTCGCCTCCCTGCCCTCGATCGCCTCGGCGGAATTCTTCAGGATGTTCGTCAATACCTGCGCCACCTGGCGGCGGTCGCAGTTGAGCGCCACCGCCTGCGGCGGCAGGTTCGAGACGTAACGGATGCCGGGGTTGCCGTTGCGCTGCAGGAACAGCGCCTGCTGGCAGAGCTCCTTGGCATCCTCGGGCTGCACCGTCGGCCGCGGCATGCGGGCGAAGGACGAGAACTCGTCGACCATGCGGCCGATGTCGCCGACCTGGCGGATGATCGTGTCGGTGCAGATCGAGAAGGTCTCCGGATCCTCCTTTATCTGCTTCAGGTAGCGCCGCTTCAGCCGCTCGGCCGAGAGCTGGATCGGCGTCAGGGGATTTTTGATCTCGTGCGCGATGCGTCGCGCCACGTCGCCCCACGCGGCCATGCGCTGGGCCGACATCAGATCGGTCACGTCGTCGAAAGTGACCACGAAGCCCGCGCCCGTCGCGGCGCTGATCCGTACCAGGAGTATCTGGCGCGCGCCGCGTTGCAAGATCTCGACCTGGCCCTGCGTCATGCGATCCGGGCGCTCGGCCGCCTGATCGATCAGCGGCGCCAGCTCCGGCATCACGTCGGTCAGCGGCCGGCCCAGCACGCCATCCTCCGGCAGGGCCAGGAGGTCGAGCGCAGAGCGGTTTGAGCGCATCACGATGCCTTCGGCATCGATGCTGAGCACGCCGGCCGATACGCCGGCCAGCACCGCGTCGGTCAGCCGTCGGCGCGTGTCGAGCTCGGTGTTGGCGTGGACCAGCTCGCCGCGCTGCTGTTCGATCTGGCTGGCCATGCGGTTGAAGGAGCGCGCGAGCTGTCCCAGCTCGTCGTTGGGCGGTCCCTCCTCTACGCGCGCGCTGAGGTCGCCGCCGCGTACCCGTTCCGCCGCCAGCATCAGCCCGCCGATCGGCTCGGTGAGCCTGGTCGCGAACAGGATTGCGAGCCAGACGGCTGCCAGCAGCATCAGGAAGGCGATCGCGCCGCAGACGACGAAGATGATGAGCTGGCTGCGGCGCAGGGCCGATTCGATCTGCGAATAGAAAGTGCCGGCGAACTCGATGCTCTTGATGTAGTCCACGACACGGAGATCGACCGCGTGGCCGGTCGTCAGGAAGAGCGGTTCCCCGACGAAGAGCTGCATCACGAAGTAGGCTCCGGACGGCGACTCGATCTGCACCGGGCGCGCCTGGTTGACCGCCTGCCAGAGATACTGCGCCGGCGGCACGGGATCGGTCATGCCGGTCGCATCTGGCGCCTTGGCGCTCGCGATGACACCCTTGTCGGCGTCGATCAACGTCGCCTCGATGATCGGGCGGCCTTCGATCAGCCGGGCCAGCATCGCCGACGTGGCCGGCCCGTCGCGTAGCGCGTCGATCCCGTCGGCCTGCAGAGGCTGGGCGATCGCGGCGATGTCGTTCAGGATCTCCTGCTCGCGGGCACGACGCACCGGCTCGCCGATCGCACGCGCCGCTTCGAACGAGGCCTGCGAAGGCTTCACGACGAAATCCGTAAGGCTGATCACCAGCATCGACAAGATGACCGTGACGATCACCGTCGGAGTGATGGTGAAGACGCTGCACACCAGCACCAGGCGCATGTGCAGACGCGATCCCGCCGCGCCTCGTTGCCGGTCGAGCCAGAGCTGCGTCAGCCTTACCGCCAATACCGACACGAGGGCGATCGCGATGACGAGGTCCGCCACCAGGAGCCCCGTCATCCACCCGCGCGTGCCGAAGGATTCCGGAACGAGGCCGGCCAGCCAAGCATAGGTGGCGGAACCGGCCAGGATGGCGAGCACGGCCAGCGACACGGCGGCAATCCGACCGCTCAGACTGCGGAGCGCCGCACTCAAGGTATCGCCCAAGCGTGAAACGCCCAGCGCATCTGTCACGAAATCACCCGCCTCGGCGGACCTGCGGTGTACGTACCACGGGGACGTCGAGGTCCTTGATCTTCTTGCGCAACGTATTGCGATTGAGCCCCAGGAGGCGGGCCGCCCGCAACTGATTCCCTCGAGTAGCCCCCA
>CAYRBQ010000620.1:0-2872 GCA_964422305.1 uncultured Reyranella sp.
GGCCCGATACGCAGCTCCACCTGCAATCGCACGGCATCGTGCTGCCGCTCTCCAAGTCCAAGCCGCCGGTCGCGGTCACCGCGCCGCCGCCCCCGCACATGCTGGCGGCATTGAAGGCCTGCGGCTTCACTCCCGGTCCGTCACCCACACCCTGAGCCTGTCGCCGCGCTCGAAGCCCGCCGCTTCGGCGGCTTCCAGCTCGCGGCCCGATTCGTAGCCGACCAGCGGCAGGCGCGGGAACGTCTGGGTCGCGAGCAGGCCGAGCGAGGGCCAGACCGCGGCGGCATCGGTCGTCTCGCAGACAACGTTGGAGACGCCCACCACCTCCTCGGCGCGATAGAGCATGAAGCCCGCCACGACCTTGAAGCCGCGCCGGCCGGTGAACATCGCGAAGTCCGGATCGTCGTAAGGCAGCGTGGCCTTGCCCGAAGTCTCCCGCTGCCAGACGATGTCGCTGGCGGGACCGGGCAGCGGCATGGCGCTGCGGATCCAGTGCGCGTCGAACAGCAGTTCGAAGCCGCGCCGCGAGAGGTCGAGCGTGCCGAAACTGTCCTTCACCGACCAGCGGCCGGGCAGGTTCGATTTCTGCAGGATCTCGATCGTGGCGCGCTGCTCCTCGAGCGCGGTGTCGCCGATCGCGAGCGTGACCGCGTTGGGATAGAAGCGCGGCACCGGCTCGGCATTGACCCACATGTGCGGCAGGAAGCGTCCCGCCTTGCCGTGGGCGCGACAGACCGCATCGCACCAGCGGGCGTTGTTGAGGGCAGCCGCGAGAGTCCAGTCCTTCAGGCGCGTACTTCCTCTCGCTGAAAGATCACGTAGGCCGCGGCGAACACCACGATCATGCCGGCGATCAGTCCCGTGACCTGCGGCCAGATCAGGAGCAGGCTCTGGTCGAAGGGCAGCGGCGCTCCCATGATCGCCCCACGCATCATCGCCGGGATCATCGGCCCGAGCGTGCGCGTCTCGGGATTGAGCAGGCCGATCACCGACTCGGTGAACAGCGTGTTGGGCGACAATCGTTCCAGCGTCGACTGGAACTGGATCATCGCCAGCGTCTCGTCGAGACGGCCCATGCCCATGGCGACGTCGGTCGGCGTGACCGCGAGGACCAACACCGGCACGATCAGCGGCCACAGGATGGTGAAGAAGAGCCAGAGGCCCAGCGAGCAGAGCGCCGAGGTCGCGGTCGAGCGGAAGATCACCGAGAAGAGCATGGCGACGGCGAGCCACACGCCGCCATAGGCGATGGCCACGACCAGGAAGCCCAGCCCGCGCGCCACCTCGACGCCGCGCGGCGGCAGGCCGAGCAGGATCAGCCCGGCACCGAACACGATCAGCCACAATGCGACCAGCGCGACGGCGAGCGTGGCGAGGCCGCCCAGGAACTTGCCCAGCAGCAAGGCGTCCCGATAGATCGGCTGCGACAGCACACGGCTGAGCGTGCGGCGGTTGAACTCGCTGTTCACCGAATCGAAGCCGAGCCCGATCGCCAGCAGCGGGATCACCAAGGTGAGCGAGGCGGTGAAGGAGAACGGCATGCGCTGCGGCGCCGAGGTGAAGATACGCAGGAACAGGAACGGGTCGCTCTCGGTGACGTTCCGCAGCTCCTGTAACGACAGCCCGACCGGCAGCGCGCCGAACGCCAGCACGAACAGCATGAGCACCATCATGCGGGCGCTCGACAGGTGATCGGAGAACTCCTTCATGAAGACCGGTCCGAGGCCGGTGAAGGGCGAGCCCTCGCGCGCCGCCTTACGCAGCATGGCGGGCCTCCTGGAAGTAGCGCGTGTAGACTTCTTCCAGGCTGGGCTGCAGGTCGGCGAGCCGTGTCAGCGAGCCGCCCGAGGAGACGATGTGCTGGGCCACTGCCGCGCGCACGTCGCGGTCGGCGACCACGCGCCAGGCGCCTGCGCCCTCTTCCGTCACCCGCTGCACGCCCTCGACGCCGCGCAGCGTCGCGGCCACATCGATGCCCGTGGCCTCGACCTGCAGCGGATGGCCGGCGCCCAGCACCTGGTTGGCGAGCTCGACCACGGTGCCCATCAGCGCGATGTCGCCCTTGTTGAACAGCGCCACGCGATCGCAGACGCTCTGGACGCGGTCGAGCAGGTGCGAGGACAGCAGCACGGCGACATTCAGGCGCTTGAGCCCGCGGATCATCTCCAGCAGCTCGAAGGTCGCGTGCGGGTCGAGGCCGGAGGTCGGCTCGTCGAGGATCGCGACCTCGGCCTTCTTCATCACGATCTCAGCGATCCCCAGGCGCTGGCGCATGCCGCGCGAGAAGGTGGCGACGCGCTTGTCGGCGACGTCGTCGAGATTGACCGACTTCAGCGCCTCCATGATGCGCTGGGTCGCCTCGCGCCGCGGGATGTCGAGCAGTCGCGCCGTGTAGGCGAGGTTCTCGCGCGCCGTCAGGTGGTCGTAGAAGCCCACGGCGTCCGGCAGGTAGCCGACGCGGCGCTTGACCTCGAGCGGCTGGCGCACCGGATCGAAGCCCAGCACGTTGACCGAGCCGCCGCTCGTCTCGGTGAGGCCGAGCAGCATCAGGATGGTCGTCGTCTTGCCCGCACCGTTCGGCCCCAAGAGGCCGAAGATCTCTCCGCGGCGGATGTCGAGGTCGATCGCGTTCACGGCACGCTGCGTGCCGTAGAGCTTCAAGAGCCCGCGGACCTCGATGACGTTATCCGTCATCGGCGTCCGAAGCGCGCGACCGCGCCCAGCAGCACCAGCAGCGCGACGGCGATGATGCCGACGCCGACCAGGCCCCACAGCGTCGAGGTCGTGACGGTGATGCGGAAGTCGGCCGAGGCCTGCTCGCCGCGGCCGTTGGCGCGGAACGAGGCGACGTAGTCGCCGGCGATCGCCTTGT
>CAYRBQ010000621.1:0-2871 GCA_964422305.1 uncultured Reyranella sp.
CCATCCAGTTCGCCGAGTTCATCAAGAACGAGATCGACACCTGGGGCGCGGTCGTACGGGCCACGGGCACCAAGCCCGGCACCTGACGCCGGAGCGCGTCAGAGACCGAAGGTGCGCAGGCCGTAGATCAGGCCGACCACCAGCAGGCCGATGAAGACCGTCTCGGTGATCAAGAGCATCACCGGGCCCATGCCGATGCGGGCGAGCGCCAGCAGAGAAGTCTTCATGCCCAGCGCCGCGATGGCGGTGATGATCAGGAACGAGGAAACCTGGCCTACCGCGTTGCGCACGTCGGCCGGCACGAGGCCCATCGAGTTCAGCGCCGCGAGTGCGAGGAAGCCGAACAGGAAGACCGGCGGGGTGGGGCGCGCGCCGCTCGACGGGCCGCCGCTCCGCGCCACCCACCAGGCGATGCCCGCGATGGCGGGCAGCAGCGCCGCGACACGCAGGAGCTTGGTGATGACGGAGTCGCTTAGCACCTGCGGCCCCATCGTCTGGCCGGCACCCGCGACCTGCGCCACGTCGTGGATGGCACCCCCCAGGAACACGCCCATCTCGAACAGCGAGAAGCCCAGCACCTCGTGCAGGGCGGGATAGATCACCATCACCACGGTGCTGAGGAAGTTGACGCCCATGACCGTGAAGGCGAGGTCGCGGTCCGAGTTCTCGTGCTTGGGCAGCACTGCGGAGGCGGCCATCGCCGCCGCCGCGCCGCAGACGCCGGTGGCGCAGCCGGTCAGCAGGCCGAAGTCGCGGCTGAGGCCGAAGAAGCGCGCGGCCCAGGCGCCGAACACGATGGTGCAGGCGACCGCGGCGACCGCGATGATCACGGGCAAGGCGCCGCCGTCGACGAGCTGGCCGAGCGTCAGCCGCGCGCCCAGCAACGCCACGCCGATGCGCAGCAGGGTGCGGCCGGCGAACTCGAGGCCTGGCTTCAGGGCCGAACGGCTCGACAGCGGCTGCAGCGCCATGCCGATCACCAGGGTCAGGATCAGCGGCGGCACCCAGACGGCGCCGAAGCGCAGCAGGCTATGGGTGTCGAGATAGTAGGCGACGAAGGCGATGACGGCGCAGAGCGCGATGCCCGGCGCGGAGCGCCGCAGGTTGCCGGGTGCCCAGAGGCGGGCGAGCTCGACGGCGGTGGTGCTAAGCATCGAGCACGGCGACGAGCTGGCCTTCGCCGATCGCCTCGCCTTCGCTGACCCTGATTTCCTTGATGGTGCCCGCCTTGGGCGAGAGCACGGGGATTTCCATCTTCATCGACTCGAGGATCATGATCTCGCCCTCGGCCTCGACCTTGTCGCCGGCCTTGAGCTGGATCTTCCAGACGTTGCCCGCGATCTCGGACTTCACATTGACGACGGCCATTCCCGAAGCTTCTCCCGTGCAGCTAGCGAGCTTTTTCGGCCACCGCGCGCGCCAGTGCAAGGGCGGAGCCTCCCGGACGGGCGCCGAGCCGGTATGCCGCATCGCTGACCGCCGAGACTATTCCGTCCTGCAAGGTGGAACGGCCGTCGCCGATGCGCGCCGACTGCGCTGCGACTGCGACACCTGCAATCCCGGCGCGGTCCAGGATCTCGAAGCCCTTGATGCCGCCCTTGTCGGCGCCCGGCCCGGCGTCGTTGAAGAAGACGAGTCTCGGCCGGAAGGGCTCGACGGCCTGTCCTGAATTCAACGCGCAGTGGCTGCCCGTCGCGACGATGCCGTCGCGATCCTCCGCCACCAGCAGGGAAGAGGAATCTACGCAGGCGAAGCCTTCGACGGTGTGCCTCGTCTCGCCCATCACCGGTGGCGGCGTGTGCGGCCAGGCCGCCGCCTTGAGCAGCTCGGCGGCTTCCCGGCAGCTCATGCCGATCAGAACACCGCACTTTTCGGCGAGCCTGTTGGCGCGGCTGATCGCGCCGCGTGCGTACATGTCCTGCCCGTCGCCGATGCGTGCGCTCGCCGTCGCCACGGCCGCCATCGCCATGCCGAGCCCATCGGCATAGGCAAGGCCGCCGACGCCGGCCTCGTCCTTGCCGATCCCGGCATCATGGTGGATGGCTGCACGGCAACCGAACTTGGCGGACATATAGGCGGCATAGACGGCGCCATGGCTGCCGCCGATCACGACCGCACCCTGGGCCTCTGGCGGCAGCTTGACCACGCTGTCGTGGATCAGGACCGTGACGTTCATCGCCGCTCAGTCTATATCGCGGCCATGGCCGGAACAGTGGACAACAAGGTGACCGTCCTCATCCTGCAGCACCCGCAGGAGCAGGATCGCGTGCTGGGCACGGCCGGCCTGGTCGCCGAGACGCTGGCCGACGCGCGGGTCGTGGTCGGCCTGTCGTGGCGCAACCTCGGCCATGCGCTGAAGGAGCCGGCCGAGGCCAAGGACTGGGGCGTGCTCTATCTCGGTTCGGCACAGGTGAAGGGCCGCCCAGGACCGCTGGTCGCGGTCGACCGCAAGGGCGAGCCGCTCGCCGACCAGGCGGCCGGTCTCGCCGGTCTCAAGGGGCTGGTGGCCCTCGACGGCAACTGGGCGCAGGCCAAGGCGCTGTGGTGGCGCAACGCCTGGCTGACCAGGCTGCGGCGCTTCGTGGTCGTGCCCGACGGGCCCTCGCTCTACGGCAACCTGCGCCGCGAGGCGCGGCCCGACGCCGTCTCGACCCTGGAGGCCGTGGCGCTCGCGCTGCAGGCGCTGGAAGGCGATGCTGCGGTGCGGGAGGCCCTGCTGGCGCCGTTCCGCGAGCTGCTGGCCAAGGCCCGTGCCGCCGGCGTGCGGGATTCCAAACGGGATCGTCGCGTCAGGCGTTAGCCCCTATACTCCGCCGCCATGCTCGACCAGCCGGCGGCCTTTGCGAAAGCCGTCGACGAATTCCTCGCCGC
>CAYRBQ010000622.1:0-2870 GCA_964422305.1 uncultured Reyranella sp.
TGAGTCGCGGCAGGTGGGCGGCCGGGATGCCGTCGCCCTCGTCGCTCACCGCGACCGCGATCCGGTCGGCACCGGCGGGCCTGGCCGCCACGCTCACCGCGGTCGAGGGCCGCGCATACTTGATCGCGTTGTCGACCAGGTTCTGGAACACGATGGTGAGCTCGTCGGAATCGCCCACCGCACGCGGCAGGTCGGGATCGAGATCGAGCTCGATCCTGACGTTGCGCGAGGCGGCCTTGAGCTGCAGCAGGTCGAGCACCGAGCGCAGCACGCGGCCGAGATCGACGGCGGCGCCGGGTCGCGCATGTTCGTGCTGCTCGATGCGCGACAGCATCAGCAGATCGTCGACCAGGCGGCGCATGCGGTCGGCCTGCTCGGCCATGATGCCGAGGAAGCGCTCGCGGGCGGCCGCGTCGTCGCGCGCCGGCCCGCGCAGGGTCTCGATGAAGCCGGCCAGTCCGGCGATCGGCGTCTTGAGCTCGTGGCTGGCATTGGCCACGAAGTCGGCGCGCATGCGCTCGGCGCGCCGGAGCGCCGTCGTGTCGTGCAGCACGATCAGCGCCAGCGAGCCGTCGGCCGCGGCTCTGGGCAGGCGGCGGAGATGGGCCATCATGTCGAGCTCGGGCGGGCCCGCCAGCACCAGCTCGACGGCGCTCTGGTCGGGGCCGGCGAAGTTGCCGTCGGCGCCGGTTTCGAGCAGCGCATCGATGGCGGCGAGGAGCTGCGGCTGGCGCAGCACGGTCGAGACGTCGCGCTCGGGGCCGGCATTGCCGAGCAGCAGGGCGGCGGCAAGGTTGGTGCGCACGATGCGGCGCTGGCGGTCGAGCGCGATCAGCGGATCGGGGAGCCCGTCGACGATCGCCTGCGCCGAGGCCGCGAGGCTGTCCATCGAGGCGCGCTGGCGGCGCCAGCCGATCGACAAAGTCGCCGCCGCGCTCGCCAGCTCCTCGGTGGCGGGGGCGAAGGCGAGCCGCGGCATCACCGGCTCGCGCTCGTCGGAGAGTTCGCCGACGAAACGGGCGAAGGTCGCGAGCGAGGCGAGGTAGCGCTGCACCAGGAAGATCGTGACGGCGGCGATGCCCGCCATGGCAAGAAGCGTCGCGCGGCCGCCGAGCTCGCCTGCCCACCACAGGATCGCCAGCGCGCCCCATGACGGGGCCAGCGCCACGGCGTTGGCGACGAGGGTGCGGCGGAACGGGATCGCCTGGTCGGCCATGCGCCGACTATAGCGGGCTTATGTTACGCGCGGGGCGAAGAAGCGGATGGCGGCGAGGCCGAACACGAAGCCCGCGATGTGGGCCACCCAAGCGATCGATTCGCCGCCCGCGCCCGGTGCGCCGCCGAACAGGCCGAAGAAGACGTTGAGGCCGATCCAGATGCCGGCCACCGGCAGCAGCGAGGTCAGGCTGCCGACATAGCGCATCAGCATCAGCACCGCGCCGAACACGCCGCTGATCGCGCCCGAGGCGCCGACCACGGGGTCGGGCGAGTCGGGATAGACCAGGATGTGGACGGCGCCGGCGACGATGCCGCAGACGAGATAGAAGGCGACGAACCGCCTGACGCCCAGTAGCCGCTCGACCGGTGCGCCGAAGGCCGCGAGGGTCAGCATGTTGATGCCGAGATGCATCCAGCCGCCGTGGATGAACTGGTAGGTGATGGGCGCGGCGATCAGCGACAGCAGGTCGCCGTTGCCCGACGTGTAGGCCTGCGGGATCAGGCCGAACTGGACCAGGATCTCGAGGTCGGCCTGCTCGGGCAGGAGCTGGCGCAGGAGCTGGATGGCGACGTTGATGCCGATCAGCCAGAGCACGGCGGGCGGCAGGTTGATCGCCCGCTCACCGGTTCCGCGGCCCCCCGGCTGGCGGCGCTCCTCGTCGTCGAATGGCATCAACGGCTCCGGTCAGGTTTTCGGGCCGCCCTGGCCGGTGGCACGCAGGCGAAGGCGCAGCGCGTTGAGCTTGATGAAGCCCTCGGCGTCGCGCTGGTCGTAGGCGCCCTGGTCGTCCTCGAAGGTCACGGTCTTCATCGAGTAGAGCGACTTCGGCGACTTGCGGCCGACCACGGTGGTGTTGCCCTTGTAGAGCTTCAGCCGCACCGTGCCTGTGACATTCTCCTGACTCTTGTCGATCAGGGCCTGCAGCATCTCGCGCTCCGGCGAGTACCAGAAGCCGTAGTAGATCAGCTCGGCGTACTTGGGCATCAGCTCGTCCTTGAGGTGCGCCGCGCCGCGGTCGAGCGTGATCGATTCGATGCCGCGATGGGCGGCCCACAGGATCGTGCCGCCCGGCGTCTCGTAGATGCCGCGGCTCTTCATGCCGACGAAGCGGTTCTCCACGAGGTCGAGGCGGCCGATGCCGTTGGCCTTGCCGAGCTCGTTGAGCTTGGTGAGCAAGGTCGCCGGCGACATCGCGACGCCGTCGATCGCGACAGGGTCGCCCTTCTCGAAGTCGATCGTGATGTAGGTCGCCTGGTCGGGTGCGGCCTCGGGCGCGATCGTGCGCTGGTAGACGATCTCGTCGGCTTCCTCCCAGGGATCCTCGAGGATCTTGCCCTCGCTGGAGGAGTGCAGGAGGTTGGCGTCGACCGAGAACGGCGCCTCGCCGCGCTTGTCCTTGGCGATCGGGATCTGGTGCTGCTCGGCGAACTCCAGGAGGCGCGTGCGCGAGGTCAGGTCCCACTCGCGCCACGGCGCGATCACCTTGATGTCGGGCTTGAGCGCGTAGTAGGTGAGCTCGAAGCGCACCTGGTCGTTGCCCTTGCCGGTGGCACCGTGCGCGACGGCGTCGGCGCCGACCTGCTGCGCGATGTCGATCTGCTTCTTGGCGATCAGCGGCCGCGCGATCGAGGTGCCGAGCAGGTACTGGCCC
>CAYRBQ010000623.1:0-2867 GCA_964422305.1 uncultured Reyranella sp.
ATACAGTCGGCAAGCCGGTCAACAAGGTCGAGCTCAGGATCGCCGAGTCGGGCGAGGTGCTCTATCGCAGCCCGGGCGTGTTCAAGGAGTATTTCAAGAACCCCGAAGCGACGAACGACACCAAGACCGCCGACGGTTGGGTCCATACCGGCGATGCGGGATACCTCGACGAGCGCGGCCACCTGCGCATCATCGACCGCGCCAAGGATGTCGGGAAGCTGAACGACGGCACGCTGTTCGCCCCGAAGTTCCTCGAGAACAAGCTCAAGTTCTTTCCGCACATCAACGAGGCGGTCGCCTTCGGCCACGGCCGCGACTTCGTGTCGGCCTTCGTCAACATCGACATGATTGCGGTCGGCGACTGGGCGGAGCGTCGCAACATCGCCTATGCGAGCTACCAGGAGCTGGCGGCCCGGCCCGAGGTCTACGACCTGATCCAGGGCGAGATCGAGCAGGTCAACCGCGACCTCGCCGCCGATCCGCGCATGGCGGGCGCGCAGATCCGCCGCTTCCTGATCCTGCACAAGGCGCTCGAGGCCGACGACGGCGAGCTCACACGCACCAACAAGGTGCGGCGTGGCTTCATCGGCGAGCGCTACAAGGCGCTGGTCGACGCGCTCTACGACGGCTCGGCGAGCGCCCACATCAAGGTCGACGTCACCTTCGAGGACGGCCGCAAGGGCCGCATCGAGGGCGATGTCGCGGTGCGCGATGTCGCCCCGCAGGCCGCGTTGAAGAAGGCGAGCTGACGTCCCATGACCTCGCGTTCCCGCGTCTTCAACGAGACCCTGCTGGCGGTCGAGAACATCAGCCTGTCGTTCGGTGGCGTGAAGGCGCTGACCGACATCAGCTTCGACATCAGGAAGGGCGAGATCCGCGCCATCATCGGTCCCAACGGCGCCGGCAAGTCGTCGATGCTGAACTGCATCAACGGCTTCTATCACCCGCAGCAGGGCGCCATCACCTACAAGGGCGTGCGGCGCAGCCAGATGCGGCCGCACGAGGCCGCCGAGCAGGGCATCGCGCGCACCTTCCAGAACATCGCGCTGTTCAAGGGCATGTCGACCCTCGACAACATCATGACCGGCCGCAATCTGCGCATGAAGACCGGCCTGTTCTGGCAGGCGCTGCATTTCGGCCCGGCGCAGCGCGAGGAGATCGAGCATCGCCGCGCCGTCGAGCGCATCATCGACTTCCTCGAGATCCAGCACATCCGCAAGGTGCCGGTCGGCCGGCTGCCCTACGGCCTGCAGAAGCGCGTCGAGCTCGGCCGGGCGCTCGCCGCGCAGCCCGAGCTGCTGCTGCTCGACGAACCGATGGCCGGCATGAACATCGAGGAGAAGCAGGACATGTGCCGCTTCGTCCTCGACGTGAACGACGAGTTCGGCACGACGATCTGCCTGATCGAGCACGACATGGGCGTGGTCATGGACATCTCCGACCGCGTCGTGGTCCTCGACTACGGCAAGAAGATCGGCGACGGCGTGCCGAACGAGATCAAGAGCAACCAGGCGGTCATCGACGCCTATCTCGGGGTGAGCCACTGATGATGGGTCCGTTCCTCGAGACGCTGATCGGCGGCCTGCTCACCGGCGTGCTCTATTCGCTCGTCGCGCTGGGCTTCGTGCTGATCTTCAAGGCGTCGGGTGTCTTCAACTTCGCGCAGGGCGCGATGGTGCTGTTCGCCGCGCTGACGATCGCGCGACTGGCGGGTGCGATCGACAACAAGGAGGTCTTCCTCGGCCAGTTCGTGGCCGCGGCGGCGGTGCTGGGCGTCGCCTTGGCGCTGGTCGGCTGGTACGTGTGGCGCGAGTACGTGGCGCGCGGCGGCGGCGGCGGGGAGCGGCGCAGGATGCTGCTTCTGTCGCTCCTCGGTGCCGTGGCCGGCGGTGCGGCGGCCTATGCCTACGGCAAGGGCTCCTGGCCGATGTGGCTCGCCATCGCCGCGACGGCGGCGATCATGGGTCTGCTGGCCTATGGCATCGAGCGGCTGGTGCTGCGCTATCTCGTGAATCAGGAAGGCATAATTCTGTTCATGGCGACGCTCGGCATCGCCTATTTCCTCGACGGCTTCGGCCAGACGCTGTGGGGCAGCGACATCTACAAGATCAACCTCGGCCTGCCCAAGGATCCGATCTTCCTGTTCGAGGGCGTGTTCCCGGGCGGCCTGCTGGTCGATCCGGGCGATCTTGTCGCGGCGGTGATCGCGGCGGTGCTGGTGATCGTGCTGGCGCTGTTCTTCCAGAAGACCAGGATCGGTCGCGCGCTGCGCGCCGTGGCCGACGACCATGCGGCGGCGCAGTCGGTCGGCATCCCGCTCAACATGATCTGGCTCGTGGTCTGGACGGTGTCGGGCTTGGTGGCGCTGGCGGCCGGGCTGATCTGGGGCGCCAAGCTCGGCGTTCAGTTCTCGATCTCGCTGATCGCACTCAAGGCGCTCCCGGTGCTGATCCTGGGCGGCTTCACCTCGGTGCCGGGCGCCATCGTGGGCGGCCTGATCATCGGCGCCGGCGAGAAGCTCTCCGAGGTCTTCCTGGCGCCGATCCTGGTCAAGCAGTTCGATCTCGCCGGCGGCGGCATCGAGAACTGGTTCGCCTATATGCTGGCGCTGGTCTTCCTGCTGTTCAGGCCGCAGGGCCTGTTCGGCGAACGCATCATCGAACGAGTCTAGTCCATGCTCTATCGCGAGGCCGGACAGTTCAAGGCGACCTACGCCGCCGACCAGCAGATCTTCCCGATCCTGCAGGACCGCATCTTCGTCCTCGCGGTGATCGCGGCGGCGTTCCTCGTCGTGCCGCTGTTCGCCGGCCAGTACCTCTACACCGAGATCCTGATCCCGTTCCTGATCCTGTCGCTGGCGGCGGTCG